>CAIJTL010000742.1 GCA_903823545.1 uncultured Planctomycetaceae bacterium | reverse complement strand
ATTTGTGTTCATGGAAGCGGTCGCTTTGGCTTACGTCGAACAGTTTTTCTTTCGGGATGTGGTGCAAAATCGCTCTTCGCGCATTGCGATGACACTCAGAGCGAACGGGATCGCCGCGACGATCTGCAGCGCGTTCGGTGTTGAGATGTTGGAGAATTTATCTCGGATCATCTCGCATTGGATTCCTCGCTCGTTCGAGGTTGGCTTCAGATATCTGTTTATTACGGCCATTCTTGTCATTCCTGTTGTCATTGAAACGGTTTATTGGAAACGACAGTCGCCGCGGACGTTGTTTCGGCGAGTTCTGACAGCCAACCTCGTGATTGGTGTTTGCGGTGTTGCAGCAGTTGGGACTGTTCGATGGCTGCGAGGGCACTTGCCACACTGGCTCGCATGGAAACTACGGCATTTCAATTGGGACTGTTCCTGGTACATGAATCCAATCGGGTGGTTCTGTTTGGCAGTCTTGGTTGTGGCGTGGATTTGGAGGTTGCCACCGAAAAGTGGCCAGATGGTAGATCGTACCGAAGTAATTGATTCTGTGAATCAGGCGGTTGAGGACACGAAATGCTGAACGCGATCTCTCGCCGAACATTTATCAGCAAGTACCCGCTCGGCTTTGTAAGCATTGCGCTCGCGGAGTTGCTCCGAGTCGATGGACTGCTTGCGCGTGAATCGACTGCATCATTGGGGCCACACGCTCGCGCCACCACTCGCTCGGTCATCTTCGTCTTCCAAGGGGGCGGGCCGAGTCAGGTTGATACATTCGATCCGAAGCCGTTGCTGCAACAACTGCATGGCAAGGATGTGCCGGAATCGATTGGGAAAACCATTCCGAAGATCGCGCGGTCGCCGCTTAATAATTTGTTGGCGAGTCCGTGGAAGTTTCGGCAGTACGGTGAGAGCGGGATTCCGGTGTCGGACCTGCATCCGGAGTTGGGGCGGTGCGTCGATGACTTGTGTGTGATTCGGAGTTGCCAGCACGACTCGCCCATTCATGCTCCGGCGGAGTTCATCGCGACGACTGGCACGCAGGTCGGTGATCGACCAAGCCTCGGGGCGTGGCTGACTTATGGGCTGGGAAGTGAAAGCTCAAATCTGCCCGGATTCGTCGTCTTCAAAACAGGCGAGACGGTTCGGCCACCGGCGATTGGAACGGGGTTCTTGCCGACTCAGTATCAAGGAGTGCTCGTTGATTCGCAGAAAGGGATTCCGAATCTCACGCTGCCGGATGGTTTCACTCGCAGTGATCGCGAATCGCAATTACGACTGCTCGACACTTTGAATCGAGAACATTTGGGGAAGTCGAGAGTGACGAGTCGAGCAATCAGCGCCGGGCAAGACGGCTCTCCTGCGGTCCCCCTGGAGACAGGTCTCTCAACGCTCGATCCCTACGACTCGCAGCTTGAGGCTCGCATCAAGTCGTATGAGTTGGCGTATCGAATGCAGATTTCCGCTCCTGCGATTTTCGATCTCCAGCAAGAATCAACTGAGACACAAACGCTGTACGGCATTGATCAGAAAGAGACCGCTGAGTATGGCCGGATCATGTTGCTGACTCGACGATTGGTCGAACGAGGCGTGCGGTTCATACAAATTCGATCGGGCGGCTGGGACTCTCACGCGGACATCGAAGCCGAGCACGGCAAGAAATGTCGTGCGATCGACAAGCCGTTGGCGGGATTGTTGAGCGACCTCAAGCGACGTGGGCTGCTCGATGAGACGCTCGTGATTTGCGGCGGCGAATTTGGACGAACTCCGGCATCACAACGCGGACCTTCAAAGCCGGGCCGCGATCATTCTCCGTCGGGTTACACAACGTGGCTCGCCGGGGGGGGAGTTCGCGGTGGCCAAGTGATTGGAGCGACGGATGAAGTCGGGTATTCGGCAATCGAACGCCCCGTCCATCCGAATGATCTTCACGCGACGATCCTGCACGCACTCGGCCTCGATCAACACAAGCTGTACTTCGAGCATCGCAACCGCCGCGAACTGGTTACGGTCAATGGCGGCAAAGTGATACACGAAGTTTTTTGAGAAGTTCCGCGCACATTGGGCTGAATGACATGAACTCCATGATTTCTTCCGAAATACAACGACCAATGTCTCCTGTACTGCGAGCCGGCTTGATGCAGATTTGTCTGACAGTTTTCACCGGCCTCATTCTGGACGGCGGCATCGTTTCCCTTGTGTTTCTGCGGATTTCATTGGGATTTTGGTGCGGCGTGTTGTTGATCGCATTGAAACGTTGGGACTCGCTAACGAAGACTGACCTCTTTTATCTGCGTCACGGATTATGGTGTGTCTTGTTTCTCTCATTTCCAATTGCAGCGACGATCACTGATCTTTCCGGCGGATCACCGCATCTCATCCACGCATCAAATCGGCGGTGAATTGCGGTCAAATCTTTCGCTAACTTGCACTCAAGCCCCTCAACATGCCTGACCTCTGGGACCAGTTTCGACAGCAAATGCCCGTCGCGGAGCGGTGGGCGTATTTTGATCACGCTGCCGTAGCTCCGCTGAGTCTTCCTGCGTCGCGAGCGCTGGTCGATTGGGCTGACGAAATGGCCTCGAACGGCGAGGCGAATTGGTCGGTCCTGCGTCGACGAGTCGGCAAGGTTCGAGAGTCGGTGGCGAGTTTGTTGAATTGTTCGACTGACGAGATTGCCTTTGTTCCGAACACAACTTCAGGTCT
>CAIJTL010000741.1 GCA_903823545.1 uncultured Planctomycetaceae bacterium | reverse complement strand
TCGCAGGAGTTGACGGGTTCAGGGCCTCCTGTCCGATCGTCAACCGTGGACAACCAGGCCGATTCGAGACAGCGACATTCGCACGCGCCCGGGAGTCTTGGCTGGTGTCGATCATGGTGACGAGTCCTGACGCCGACGACTTGAAACGGATCGACCAGATCATTGATTCGATTGAGATTACATCCGAAGCGTTATAACCGAGTAGGGTTGGCTCCCGCCGACCTTCAACGAAATCAGAAGAACCGGCAGTCAGGAGCCGTGTCCTACGACTGGTGGGCATCTCTGTCCTTACTCCGAAGGAGTTGTGACACATAGCCCAGAGTTGCCGCGCCTCGTGGCTACTCTGGGTGAGGGTTCACAATTGGACCTCTACCCCGAAGGGGTTGTGGCCTTCGACAACGCAGAGGCCGCAATCCCGTTGGGGTAAAACCTCCTTGGCCAATCCGATTTCCAGGGTAGCCGCGAGGCGCGGCAACCTTGGGCTATGAGGCATAACTCCTTCGGAGTATCGGCGGGCACGGAATGACAAAACTCACGGTCGCAATCATTGCCGCAATCACCGCCGTCACCGCGCTGACGTCGGCCGACGAACCGCATTGGTCGTTCCGAAAGATCACTCGCCCGACTCCCCCGCGGGTTCGGCAATTCGATTGGCCGCGAAACGGCAGCGACTCGTTCGTGCTCGCGCGGTTGGAGAAGGAGAACGTCGCGCCGTCGCCGGAGGCCGACCGCGTCACGTTGATTCGGCGAGTCACGCTCGACCTGATCGGGCTGCCGCCGACGCCGGAGGAGGTTGCAGAGTTCGTTCACGACGAGCAACCAGACGCTTACGAGCGGTTGGTGGATCGGCTGCTCGCGTCGCCGCATTACGGGGAGCGGTGGGCTCGGCCGTGGCTCGATCTGTGTCATTACGGCGACAGCGACGGACATTTGACCGATCAGTTACGCCCGGTCGCCTGGCGATATCGCGATTGGCTCACGCGAATGCTCAACGACAATCTGCCGTTCGATGAATTCACCGTGCGGCAGATCGCGGGGGATTTGCTAGATGCTGGCGCTCGTAGTGACTCGATTTATCGAGTCGATGCAACAACACGCCCCCATGAATGGGGGCACTACGAGCGCATTCTCGGCACGGGCTTCCTGCGGCAGACGCTCAGCAATCGTGAGGGAGGTGCGGACCTCGAAGAGTATCGCGTCGCGCAGATCGTAGATCGCACGTCGATGGTCGGCACGATTTGGCTCGGCCTGACCGTGGGATGCGCGAGATGTCACGATCACAAGTACGACCCGCTGACTCAGGCCGAGTTCTATCGGCTGTACGCCTTCTTCGATGACGCCAACGAGGTCAACATCGACGCACCGCTTCCGGACGAAGTCGCCGACTATCAACGTTCGCGGCCAGAGTACGAACGGCGGCGACGCGAGATCGTCGAGCCGTTTCGCGCAGGGCTGACCGAGCTGCAAAGACAGTGGGAGACGAAGGCTCTGCATGCGGCGGCACATCCCGGCGAAGACCATGTATGGGATCGGCAGTGGGAAGTCCTCGGCCTGATCTGGGGAGGCAACCTGGGCGAAGGACAACTCGAAGGCTGCGAGATCGTGCGGCTTCCGTGGGAGAAACGAACGCAACGTCAGCAAGACGACTGGCTCGATTATTT
>CAIJTL010000740.1 GCA_903823545.1 uncultured Planctomycetaceae bacterium | reverse complement strand
TCGACTACCACAAGAAAATGAGCCCGACGTTCTCTCAAACGCCGGGCTTATTTTCTATGCAATGCCTTCAACTCAACTGGTCCACCGATTTGCCCGCGAAATGAGTCGCAGGGGCACTTTGTCGAACTGGTTTTTAAATCGAGTTTCGAGTCAGCGTAGCCAAACGGTAATCGGTTGCGAAACTCGGCTACGGGTTCGTCGTCAATTCGCCAACCAACTGCTTGTCCTTCACCGACCAGATTCGGATCTTTCCAGTGAAGTCCCCCGCGATCACTCGTTCGCTATTGTGAGTGAAGACGACTCGCGACGGCGTATCAGCGAACCCTTCCAGCTTCACCAAGAGGTTTCCGTCTGACTTCCATAATCGAGCAGTATTGTCGCGGCCCAACGTGGCGAGTAACCCATCGCGGGCATAGGCCACGGAAAGCACTCCCGCTGGCTTGCCACGAGTGCTTGGAGCACGGATTGGAGTTCCTCCCGATGTTGCATTCAGAGTTCGTGTCGGGAAGCCATCTTCGGCGTACCACAAAATCACGCGACCATCTTCGCTGCTCGTGGCAAGCATTTGCGAATCAGCACGCCATGACAGGTCGCTGATCGCCTCTTTGTGATCACCCAACGTGAAGACGATCCCGCCAGTTTCCGCTTCCCATAGAAACGCTCCGCCATTGCGATCACCGGTTGCTAGCAAATTTCCATCGGGACTGAATTCGGCAGCAGTAATCCAATCGGTGTGCTTCTTCATTCGATGCTTCAATTCTCCCGTTGACGCATCGTAAACCTTGACGATCTTGCTCGGCCCTCCAAGTGCAACGAACTTCTGATTCGGACTGATGTCAGCCGCTAGGATCACGTCCGATTCATCACCGATTTCGGTCAATCGCTTGCCGCTCGCGACTTCAAACAGCACGACCTTGCCTTTATCAGCCCCTCGTCCGCCAGCAGCCAGCAGCAGCTTTCCGTTGCGACTGAACTTCAACACATACGGAATTCGTTCGGGAAACGGCAACGCGCCGATCAACTTCAAGTCGTCCGTGTTGTACAGCAGGATTCGCTCGTGCGACGCGACGGCCAACAATGGAGCCCAAGGGCTTGCTGCCATCGCCGTGACCGGATGAGGCCGCGAGGTGTGCGTTAAGGAAACTTCCTCCAGTTTCTCTGGCATCGGCGGCGGACCATCGGGCTTGCCCGAGGACACCGACGCGAGGTCCAGTTCAACCTTGCGAGTCGAGTTCTTTGCCGCACTGACCGCCGTCTCTGGTGCTCCGAGTTCGATCCACTTCTTAATGATGGCGAGCTCCGCCTCCGGAATCTTCGGCGACTTCGGCGGCATGAACGGCTCGTCGATATGCGCGATCGCCTTGTATAGTCGGCTCGAATCCGGACTCCCCACCGCAATCGCTTCGCCGCTGCTGCCTCCGGCCATCAACGTTTGATAGGTCATTACGTTGAGATCTGACGTTGCCTTATCTGGATTGTGACAGTTCGAACAATGCTTTCGCAGAATTGGCGCAACGTGATCTTTGTAGGTCACGATCTCTTTTGGCTTGGCTTCCGTCTGACCAAACGCCGGTAGCGAGAAAAAGCAGGTAAGAAGAAAAATCAGTCCGCGAAACATAGTTGACTCCGGTCGCACGTCGGGTTGAAGACGGGCCGCACATTCAACGCAAAGTCGCAAAGGAACGCAAAGAAATCTCTCCGCAAAACATTGCGATCCATTGCGATCCATTGCGACTTTGCGTTGAAGAATTTGCCTTAATGGTTGAACGCAAACTCCGTTGAGTTAAACAGCCCCCACAGGATGTCGCCGTAGACCATGAGCGGGACGCTGCCTGATTGGCGTTGGCGGGCTTCAGCGAGTTGTTTTTCTGTTGTCGCGATTTGTTTTTCTAGCGTGCCGAGAGCTTCCGCTTCCTGACCTTCGTCTTTCAGTTTGTCGTACTCGGCTTTATAGCCTTTCAGTTGGTCTTCGAGACGGCGGTAGGCTTGGTCGAGTTGAGCTCGCAGACCGGCGAGCTTGTCGACACGTTCCGGGTCATTCAACTCTTGATTGATGAGGTCGGTCAGCTTCGCCACTTCCTCAGCGGTTGGCTTGCGAGACAAAGCGAGGATGTAGAGTTCTTCGACGATCTTTTCTGGCGGCTGTTTCGAGGCCAGCAAAGATGGAATCAAACGGCTACCGGCAACCTTCAACGTGATCGTATCGCCGTTCACGAGGTGAAGCGCCTGCGAGAGATTCGCTTCTCGGTTTACTTCGCACGAGCAGGCTGATTCACGAGGGGCTCTACCAAATGTGGTCAGGAAGTAGTTTGAAAGATTGCCCGCATAAAGCTGGACTGCGCGCGTGCCAGTTGGCGATTGTTGGAATCGGTCTTCAGTTCCTGTGACTCGAGTGATCGTGTCTAGGAGTACTTCAGCGCGAAGTCGTCGAACGTAGCTGTGCGAGAAATACGCCTCATCCAGTTCATTGGAGGCATTGCTCGCTGGCGAAAGCTGGTACGTGCGCGAGTTGCAGATGTCGCGGATAAGTTTCTTCTTATCAAAACCGTATTCAGCCAACTTCTTGCCGATGTATTCCAGAAGCTCTTTGTTCGCTGGCGGATTGCTGATCCGGACATCGTCAACCGGCTCAACGATCCCGCGACCGAAGAAGTGCGACCAAATGATGTTCGCCATCGTTTGAGAGAAAGCCGCGTTATCTGGCGAGGTCAGCCACTTCGCCAATGATTGCCGAGGGTCTTGTCCTTCCACTTGCGGTGTATCACCACCAAGAAACTTTGGCTTCATCTTGCGACCGTCGACCGGATGATCAACGGTGTTAGCGTTGTTGTTATTGAAGACGATCACCTCGCGGCCTTCGATTCCACGCTTCATGTTGAGGCCCGCAAAGAAGCTCGCGAATCCGTAGTAATCATCCATCGTCCAACGATCGAATGGGTGATTGTGGCACTGAGCACATTGAATCCGCGTGCCAAGAAATACTTGTGCGAAGTCCTCGGCAGTCTTTTGCGGCGTGAGTCGCTCTGTTGCGGTATAGAGGTTAGCCGGTGCCGATTTAAAATTGCTGCCGCTGCCCACGACGAGGTCAGCGACAAACTCGTTGAGTGGCCTGTTCGCAGCCATTTGGTCGTGGACCCAACCGGCATACGACCACATGGCTTTCGCATCACGACCATATTGAGGCTGATTGTTGGCGGAACGAATCCGGAGCATCTCGCCCCATTTCATCGCCCACATGTCGATGAACTCGTCTCGTTCGAGCAAACGGTCTACCAACTTTGACCGCTTATCGGCACTCGTATCTGCTGCGAACTGATCGTATTCCTCACGGCTTGGCGGCAAACCAATCAAGTCGAGAGTTACTCGACGAAGGAAAGTTTCATCCGAGCACAACTCAGACGGAGCCATTTGCAGCTTCTTCAACTTGTCGAAGACGAGCGAGTCGATCTCGTTGTTGGTCGGTGGCTCAGGCCATTTGAAGCTGTCATCGGTCGGCAGTACTAGGATTTCGCTACCAACCGTGAATTTGTTGAACCGCGCGAACACGAAGGCACCACCACGACCGTTTCCTTTGGCCACACCATCTTTGCCAATCGATGCGACTGCCTCGTTATTCGACAGGAACAATGCCAAACGAGTGACATCGCGGACGGAGCCGTCTGAGTATTTCGCCATCACAACAGTTCGTTGCGTTGCGTCCTTCGCGTTGAAAACGACCTTGGTCGGCAATAGCTCAATCCCAACCGGTTCTGGAGTATCTCCAGTGTCATCTGGTGCTCCCGCCTGTAACCATCGCAGCATTGCGAGGTAATCTTCGCTGTCTCTCGTGAAAAGCTGTCCGCCAGTGTGGTCAACTTCTCCGATCGCCTTTTCGATCAACAGGCTTTTCTCCGGCACGGCCAAATCAATCCGGCGACCAATCAACTGCCGCGTCAACCGAAAGTAATCACCCGCCGGGTCGTATCCGAACAACGACAAATGAAACCCGTCTTTGCCGCGAGCGGCACCGTGACAGCTCCCATTGTTGCAGCCGTTCTTCATGAAAACTGGCATCACATCGAGACGAAAACTGACTTCGCGTGACGTATTCGCCTGCACGACATTGACGGAAACTTCGGCTTTCATCTGACCAAGTTCAACCAGCAACTTGGTCTGACCATCGGCCTTCGGTTTCAAGGTTTGTCGGTCGATCTCAAACGCTTTCGGATCGGCAGCCTTCAGCATCACCGTGGTGGTCACATCGCGTGTGATTCCCTGGTTGTTGACCACTTGGACGACGATCGACTGGCGGTCGTCTTGGCCATGGAGCGTAATCTTCTCAGGAAATACACGTAGTTCAGTGCCAGCGTCAGCCTGGCATCTGTCAGCGGTTGCCAACATCAAACTCAAGCAGACGGCCATTTTTAGAGTCGTTTTCATCTCTGAATCCTGTGCTCGCAAATTGACGGAACAGCGAAGAATTTCCTGATGTGCCAATACTAGCCCGAACCGCCATTGATGGAAATTGTCCGTAACAAACCCGCTGCTACAAGCTGCCAGCTTGCTGCTACGGCGCAATGGTTGTGAAACTCTTTCGATTACAACGGTCGGCAAATTCGCGTAGCTCATCCGTGTGCTGTCGAATCTCCTCAATCACCGCAGAAGGCTCGCCGCAACGGATTGCTGGTCGCTGACAATTGGCTTCACACAGACACGCATGGGCCGTCGATTTCTGGGTGTCATGCTCCCGTGCGGACGGACTCTGCGGGTCTCGGTTGTCACCACATTTCTTGCTCTCGGACTTGTCCATCAATCGGTGCTCTCGAAGGATCTCGGCGCGGCTTTTGATTGGGCGTCTCCGTGTGTAAGCCGCAAGGCTGTTTGTCGCATGAAGAGATTGTTTCGCCTTTTCGGCACTTCTCGTCAGTTGGCCACTCGGCTTACTACTCCAGCTCGCCGCTATCTTCCATACGTTGTGGGGCACCTACGGAAGAACCCACAGGGTCCCAACACAATGGGCTCGTTCGTTGTCTTGTTCGCGATCGGTTTTTTGTACTTTCAAGCACAACCAACAACCGCTGGAACAGATCCAACGCCGGCGAATTCGGCTGACCTACTCGCTGACGTCAAGACCATGTTCAGCGAGGAACCGACATCCGTTGAGACCAAAACAACAGGCGGTGCGGCAGCATTTGTAGCCAACGATAAACCTACTCTGACCGGAAAAGACGCGTTGAAAGAGATTGATCGAGTCTTGGCTGAGACCGAAGCCAAGCTCGAAAAGACCTCCGCGTATTCAGCGAAGTTCATTAAGCAAGAACGGCTTGGAAACTCTCTGACTGAAATGCAGGTCATCCAATTCCGGATGTTTCACAACCCCAAGAAAATCTCGATGAAGTGGGAAGGAGGGCAAGACGCCGGACAACGAG
>CAIJTL010000739.1 GCA_903823545.1 uncultured Planctomycetaceae bacterium | reverse complement strand
GATCGGACTGCATCGTTTTGTCCGCGAAGTCTTCGTCGACTGGTTCCGCAAGTGTTTCGGGAGGGGGCGTTTTATCGAAATCGATATCTTCACCTTCGCCTGGATCTGACAACATCGTCTTGTCGGCGAAATCTTCGTCGGCGGATTCCGCGAGAGCACCTTCTGGCAGCGTCTTGTCAAAATCGACGTCGTCACCCGGGTCAGACAACATCGTTTTGTCTCCGATGTCTTCTGCTGGCGGCTCATCAAACGCTCCTTCAGGAAGCGTTTGGATGTCATGTCCCAACGGATTCTCAATGAGTGTTGTGATGTTTGCGCCAGGAGTTGGAATGACTTCGGACTCATCGTTCAGCATCGTTTGGCCGACATCATCTCCTTCATCGCTGAGCATTGTTTGTCCTGCATCAGCGTCTTCAACCGAGTTGAATGCGTCTTCCGGCAGAGTTTCGTCAAATCGCCCCGGAGTACGCACATTCGGAGCTTGCGACTTTGGGATTGCCTCATTGGAACCAAGCGGGGGCTTACCGCTCGCCGGATTCTGGCTATCTCCATGCGGAGAATTCGGCTTCGGGGGCGGAGACTTATCGTCGTTCGGATCGGTATTCATAAAAAGTGACCCTGCCAATGATTCAGAATCGTTCGTCTATGACGTACGTGGAAACGAACGACGCTCACAGAGTGCGGTGAATCTACCTGTTGGTAGTACACCCCACAAACCCGTTCGTCAGATTCTCGCATTTCAGAGTGATGCGTTTTGTCAACGTACCCTCCAAAACGTAGCGACAAGCTCCGAACCGCCCGCAAACTCCACCAAGTGAACCGAAGTATGTTTTGAAATCCAAGCCAAAATAGCATCTCAGCGAACTTGTTAAGATTGCCTTCGTATCAGGCCATCCGTGGTCGGTGGCGTTGACTTCAACGGCCCACTAAAACTGCTCTGCTTTTTGTTTTGCCGAACATCCCAGGAGTAGTCATGTCTGCTTTGCAAACCAACGATCCCGAACTCTTTGCCGCCATTCAGAATGAACGGACTCGCCAACGCGACGGCCTCGAATTGATTGCGTCTGAAAACTATACGAGCGCCGCGGTGCTCGAAGCCGCTGGAACGATCCTCACGAACAAATACGCCGAAGGTTATCCGGGCCGGAGGTATTATGGTGGCTGCGAATTCGTCGATGTCGTCGAAAGTCTCGCGATTTCTCGCGCGAAGCAACTCTTCGGGGCCGAGCACGCCAACGTGCAACCGCACGCTGGCTCGCAAGCCAACATGTCTGTGTATCTCACTGTACTCAAGCCAGGCGACACCTATCTGGCCATGAATCTCGCACACGGTGGGCATTTAACGCACGGTTCTCACGTGAATTTCTCGGGGCAGCTTTACAACGTCGTGCCGTACGGCGTTCGTGAATCCGATCACCGCATTGACTTTGATCAAGTCGCAAAGTTGGCTCGCGAACATAAACCGAAGCTGATCGTTGCTGGGGCGTCGGCCTATCCACGTGAAATCGATCACGCCAAGTTTGGTGAGATTGCCCGCGAAGTCGGCGCAAAATTGATGGTTGATATGGCCCATTACGCCGGCCTAGTCGCAGCCGGAGTCCACAACAGTCCTGTGCCTGTCGCTGACTTTGTGACTTCAACGTCCCACAAGACACTGCGTGGACCGCGTTCCGGCTTTGTGCTTTGTCGCGAGCAATACGCTGCCGAAATCAACAAGTCTGTCTTTCCGGGAATGCAGGGCGGTCCGCTCATGCACATCATCGCCGGAAAAGCCGTCTGCTTCGCAGAAGCGATGCAACCGAGCTTCAAAGCATACGGCCAGCAAATCGTCTCCAACGCAAAGACGCTCGCCGAAACGCTGACCGCTGGCGGCATTCGCTTGGCAAGCGGCGGCACTGACAATCACTTGATGTTGTGCGATATGACTTCGATCGGGCTCACTGGAAAGATCGGCGAACACGCACTTGATCGAGCTGGCATCACCGTCAATAAGAACATGATCCCGTATGATCAACGCAAACCGATGGACCCCAGCGGCGTGCGAATTGGTACCGCAGCGCTCACAACTCGCGGCATGAAACAAGACGAAATGAAGAAGGTCGGTGCCTGGATTTTACGAGTTCTCAAGTCGCCGGATGACGCGTCCGTGACGGATGCGGTTCGGGGCGAGATTCGTGAATTCGCGAAGGCATTTCCTGTTCCTGGCATTGAGTAATGCAGATTGACAAGGGGAACGGTCTAAAATCGTCCGACGAGGCATCATGCCGCAAGTCTTCATCCCACCGCTGATGCGACCGCTGACAGGCGGACGTGATGTCATTGTGATCGACGGCCAGAATGTTCGCGAATTGATCGAGCATCTCGATCTTCAGTATCCCGGAATTCGCAATCGACTGATTGAAGCTGACCAACTTCGTTCAGGGTTGGCGGTCGCAATTGGAACGAAAGTCAGTAGTCGCGGGTTGATGTCAAAAACTCAACCAAACGATGAAGTTCATTTCCTTCCAGCAATCGGTGGCGGTTAAATCCGAGATGGGACGTTACAACCTAGCGTTGCGGCAGTCCAAACAATTCAGAGTTTTTCATCGACGTCCGAATTTATTCGAATTCGGTGACAAAGTTCACAGTCTCGTCGTGTCACGGAAAATGATCAAAGTGAAGGATGGAATCATGCGTTTGATGTTGTCGGTCAATGTCGCCCTACGGTTAATGGCAGTGCTCGCACTGATGTTAACCTCGCAGGTTGCTCAAGCAGCCGACGATGGCAAACGTGGGTTCGTCGATAAGGTCTACAAAGACGAAACCGGCGAGCACAGGTACGTCGTCTTTGTGCCACCGACCTATGATGCCAATCGCCCATCGCCTGTGATGTTGTTCCTACACGGCGCGGGCGAGCGAGGCACAGATGGACGAGCACCGCTCAACGTGGGACTCGGTTCCATGATCAAAGCGCGTGAATCGACGTTTCCGGCGATCGCGGTCTTCCCTCAATGCGAGAATGTTCATGGTCGAGTTTTGGAAGGCTGGCTAGCCGGCTCGGCTGATGCCAATCGAGCTTTGAAAATCCTCGAACAGGTCGAAAAGGATTACCGCACAGACTCAAAAAGGCGGATACTCAGCGGCTGGTCCATGGGTGGTTTTGGAGCGTGGAGCTTGGCTGCCGCTGATCAATCTCGCTGGTCCTGTCTCATACCATTATCCGGCGGTGGTAAAACGGAATGGGCAGAAAAACTAAAGAGCATCCCTGTGTGGGCTTGGCATGGGGAATCAGATGGAGCGGTCATCGTCAATCGGACGCGTGAGATGATTGACGCCATCAAGGCGACAGGTGGAACTCCGCGTTACACAGAAATTCCGAGCGGTGATCACGATAGCTGGAAGATCGCGTTCGGTGACGATCGATTCATCGCCTGGATGCTCGATCCGAAAAACATTGATCCTGACAAACTCCCGATCCCCAAGGATTTGATGCAGCCGAAACTCGTCGTTGCGGACCCTTTCATCCCGGCGCTTGAAATTCCAAAGGCGATGTATGCTCGTCTGGGAAATCAAATGCTCGAAGCCATGTCATACGCAGCCCCGAAGCAGATTCCAGCAGACATGCTCAGCGGCCGAATCAACGACTTGTTCGATTCAACGAACGTCGAAGGCTACAGCTTTTCAATCCAGTTCACCGGCATTAGCTATCGCGGAGACTTGAACCAGATTCGAATCAAAGGCCAGGGAAAAGATCGGCTCAACATTCAAGTCGGTTTGACCAACGCCGTACTCAACATCGGCAGCACTTTTGTCACTGGAGAAAGCCACTCCGCGTCAGCAGGGCCGATTCAGATTGTGATGGGACATCAACGTCCGGTCTGGCTCAGCGTTGACGTGCAGCCTTACATCGAAAACCGACGAATTCGTTTTCGACAG
>CAIJTL010000738.1 GCA_903823545.1 uncultured Planctomycetaceae bacterium | reverse complement strand
GAGCGCGGGCTCATAGGTCCGACACTCTTCACTTTGGAGAAAGCACTCGACAGCACTTCGCTGAGTATCCTCGAACCAAATTGGATCAAACGGCCCGGCATCGCTCAGACGCTTTTCACAGTGGAGGTAGCTACCGTCGAGCCCGTTGAGCAAGTGCCGCAAACGGTCAGAGTAAGGACCGTATTTGTTGGCCTTGAATTGCAGGTTGAGTGGGTCAGGCAATCCCAATTGGGAAATCACCCGATGCAGGAACCACGCCAGCTTTTGAACTTCTAGGTTCGTGCATTCGATCCCCAGCACGGCGTACCGTCGCACCAACTCGGCAATCAACGCGCGAGCCGGAGTCAATTCTTTGACCCCAGATCGCTTGGGTGCATTTTGGTACGAGTTCGTTGGCTCATAGATCAGGATTTCGACGTCTTGAAGTTCGGACAGTGCCGATTCAATCTCGCCCCGAACTTGTGACCACTCCAATCCACCGTTACCGCACCCCAACGGCGGGACGGCGACAGACTGGATGTGGTTCTCACGAATGACTCGGACTAAATCTTTGAGTCCATCGCGAACCCATTCGAGTTTGGAGGGATGCCGCCAGTGCTGCTTGGTTGGGAAATTGATGATCCACTTGTGGCCTAGAAGATCGTGAGTCTGGCTTACGAACATGCGGCCAACTCGGAGTTTTCCCGTCTTGCAAGCGGCTTCGTAGGCACTCGTGTTGTCCGGGAACGCCTCGCGAAACATCAGCGCGATTCCCTTGCCCATGACGCCTACTGTGTTGACCGTGTTGATCAACGCTTCGGCGGGAGCTTCCAGTAGATTGCCTTGGGTGTATCGGATCATCAGAAAAACCATTCGTGTTTGGCCAACACCTTCAAGGATACTCCCGCCGCCAAGAGCATTCCATTGAGCCGTGACTCTTGTGTCGGCCCAAAGCAGGCGAGTCCCTTGATTGCCGTGACCGGGAGATGCCGATGAATGAGCGCTTCGGCTTGGTAGCGATCAATTTTTCCGGGATCTTCGGGATCACGTTTGAAGTCGTGAGCCGCCAGGATCGGCCAGTCAATCCTGTTGAGGTCGTCAAGATTGGATGAGAATTCGGTGGTTGGTGGGTAGGCATGGCTGTTCGTGAACACAAACGGCAGCCCCAACTCCGCAACACGGTACAACGAAGAAACCAGAATCACGATCTCGTCCATCGAGTGAGCCTGAGTTCCGTTTCGACCTGTCTTGATGTTGTAGAGCATCGGCGACAGCGGCGTGAAATAGAACGGAATGTAATCTTCGAGTGTTCCCCCAGGAGGAATCGGAACCACTCGCTTCGACCTCTTTCTGATCAGGTCAGGGTTCCCAATCTGCCGGAAGTTGGGATCAACCGTCTTGGAGTTCGGACAATGAATCCCATTCGCCAGAATCCACGGCACGTTGTCGATGTGCGTGATGCGGAAAAGCCATGCCTGCTTGGCGGTGAGGTTGAGCATTTACGTAAACGAATCGTAGTTTGTTTTGCGGAGTCTTGAAATCTAATAGCAACTTACGATTACATGCTGATTCGGAAAAGATGACAAACCAACGCCTATCGTGAGGTGGACTGATGCAGTGGCTTTTCATTTTGGGAACATTCTTGCTTGGGACGCTGACGGGCATGACCACGTTCAGTCAAGGTGCGTTTTGGCGTCGTCAATCTGGGGTGAT
>CAIJTL010000737.1 GCA_903823545.1 uncultured Planctomycetaceae bacterium | reverse complement strand
GTTTGATGGCTTATTGAATCCTGCCGTTCCACACGTGTTGTTGAACCCGCTCTTTCAGACAATTCCAGAATTAGATCCGTGCTTAGGCGGCTCGATCATCGGCTCGTCGAGGACCTACATCGATCCCAACAAACCCGAAGAACTCAGAGCCGTTACCGAACGACTGAAGAGACTTGGGATTGAAGGTCTCATCTGCATTGGAGGCGACGGGACCATCAGCGGGATGCAGCCTGTTTCCGAATTCTTCCCTTGTACACTGGCCCCAAAGACGATCGACAATGATTTGGGCCTGAACTATCTCAGCGAGCCGAATGAGTGGGCTCAGCGTGGATTTAATGAGTCCGGTGAGCCGGAATATGCTCGGACGGCCGGTCGCGATGAGATCGATCTTCAGGAGATCGTCAATTACGCCACTCCAGGATACGCGACGGCGGTTTTCGTTGTGGCTCAAGCGGTCGAACGCATTCGAACAACAGCTGAAAGTCATCGCCGAATAGCGATCATTGAGGTCATGGGGCGAGAGTCCGGCTATATCGCGTTGGGGTCTGGCTATGGCCAGCCGGATCTTGTGCTGATTCCTGAAGTACCCCTCAATATCGATCGAGTCGAACAGAAGATTCGTGAAGTCTACGACATGCAAAAGCACGCCGTCGTCGTCATCGGAGAAGGAGTGATGGATGAGTCCGGCCATCCGCTCGGAGCGGTCGACAGTCACAGTAAAGATCCCGCTGGGAATATCCTCTTCAATGGTGCGGCTGAAGCGTTGGAAAGTATCCTCATTAAACGTCTTGGCGATGCGTACTTCCAAAAGAATCGTCGTCACGAATCAGCGAAGTCGGCGATCTTCACACGAAAGGTTGGCCATACTCAGCGAGGCGGGCGGCCCATTCAATTCGACAGGTTCTACGCCAGTCAGTTGGGAGGCAAGGCATTCGACCTGCTCTTCGCGGAGCAGAACGATTCCATCGCCACTTTGCAGTGGTCCGATACGAAAGGCTTCTTTTTGGACTCACTTCCCGCCAACAAGCTCAAGGATCAATGGGGAGTAATTCACCCTCGTCTCGTTCATCGTTCCTTCTACGACGAATTTAAATTCCAACCATCAAAGCTGGGCATCGAATATTTGAGGTCGATTTTTACTCACGCGATCGGGCAAGACGACACGGAAGTCATCCGAGCCAAGCTCTTCAATCCCGGTAACCTGATCACGCCATATCAGAGCGTCAACGTCGATGTCCATAAGCGGATTCGTTACTTGGACAAGGTCGCAAAATAGGCAGAATCGTTTGATTCAGACCTCAAAGGTTTGCGACCGTATGAGTTTGCGAATGTTCTAAAGCCGTTGGAGGATCGACCAGAGTTGCCCAATCCGTTGAAACGCTCTCGGGGGGTCCTTGCCTTTTTCCGACTGACGCCAGCCGACAAGTCGCGGTCGATTTGACGAGCAGACTTAACTGGATTTGGGGCAAGTTCCTGCAAGGAATGCTTGCAACTTGCCCATTCGGCGGGTCGCCTTTAGACTCCCACGCCTTGCTGGGCGGTTTGATGCCCAGAAAACTATTCACACGCACTTTTGTTTGGGTCACAGGCATCGCCATGAAAGAGGGAATTCATCCCAAGTACGAAGAGGTCACGGTTCGTTGCAGTTGCGGAACCGAGTTCAAAACTCGTAGCACTGCCGCGAAACTGCATGTCGATATTTGCTCGCAATGCCACCCGTTCTTTACGGGAACGATGAAGTTCATCGACAGTGCTGGGCGAGTTGAGAAGTTCTCGAAGAAGTACAACTGGAAGATCAAGGGCGCGAACGCCGACAAAGGCGCAGACGTCGCCAAGTAGCCTCGACCATTCCCATATTGAGCTGTCCTTATTTGTGGACTTGCTCTAACGCGGGTGGCGGGGTCTTAGCGGTGCGGTGGCCCCGATGGGGCTAGTTGCCGTTTAGACCTTGCCGCCCGTTTTTCGTTTT
>CAIJTL010000736.1 GCA_903823545.1 uncultured Planctomycetaceae bacterium | reverse complement strand
GAGATCGTTGATCGCAACGCGAAAGGAATGGAAACTTTTGAGGCAGCGAATCCTGATTGGGCGGCGGAGAAGAAACTCCGGGATGCGTTACGCGTCAAAATGGAAGTCAACTTTGTCGACACATCACTGAAGGATTGCATCGCTTTTCTCCAAGATTCTCTGAGCGCCGCCACGAAGTTGGACATCAGGATTCTGCTCGATACTGCCGCTCTGGCTGACGCCAAAATCACCACAGACACACCCATCACGTTAACGCTGGCCAACATCGGGGCCTCGGACGTCCTGGAAATCATGCTCCGCCGACTGAACTGCGTTTGGCAGATCGACAATGGGCAAATCCTGATCACGGCGAAATCGAAAGAAAACGAAACGCTGGTGACTCGCACCTACCCCGTTGGCAAGCTGATGCCAGGCGTGCGACAAGCGGTCGCTCGAATTGCCGCAGAACAACCGAAGGCGATCAATGCTGGGGGCGGCTTCTTCAGCATCGGTGCTTCCACCGATGTAGGACGGGGACTCCTGCCCGTCATGCTTGCAACGACGGGCAGGAGTCCCCGTCCTACGGTGGCCTCGCATCGCCCCGAAATCATTCTGTGCCAGGGCGGCGGCGGAGGAGGAGGTTTTGGTGGTGGTTATCTACCGCCAGCGGCTCCGAACGAAGCGAGCCATCTGTCCGAACTACTCGGAATGCTCGGCCATGAATGGCAGAGCTCAGCGGGTAAGGGAGGTTCGGTCAATCTGTTGGGCAACATGCTGGTGGTGCGGCACTCGCGAAAGGCACATGCCGACATCGAGTCGCTGATCCGAACGATTGAATCCGCTTTTCTGAAGCCGCTGACTGAGCCCGCTGAGATTCGTCCGACAGACTATCCGCTCGAAGCAGATGCCTATGTTCGCCAGCAACTCGCCAAAAATGTGGAGGTCAATTTTACGGACTCGCCGCTGACCGACATCGCGGCCTACATGGCTGATACGTTGAATGTGCAGGTCTTGATTGACCATGAAAGACTCGATGAAGCCAAAATCACCACCGATGCGCCGGTCACACTCACTTTGAACAACGTGACCGGCGAAGTCGCGCTGCTGCGATTGCTGAAGCCGCTGCAACTGACGACGCGAGTCGATCGCGGAGTTCTCGTCATCACCACGATTGCTGCCGAGCAACAGCATTTGCTGACGAAGGTCTATGACGTTCGCAATCTGCTCGCACGTGGGCTGACACCTTCGGGCCTGCTGACGAGCCTCCAAGAAACAGGGACGTCCGGCCCGTGGCAAAATCAGAATCCGACAAAAACCGGCGGCCAAGCGATGATCTTCGCGGACACGCTCCTCGTGATGTCGCAATCAGCCACGAACCATGATGAGGCGACGAAATTCCTCGCCAGCCTGAAGGCACAACTCAGCGATCGACCGGAAGTACCGCTTGCCAATGTCGATGGGACGCCATCGGGGCAAGAGCTCCCACCACAGAACGCCGATGCGACAAAGCGTGATGCAACGAAACCTGAATCAGCACCGCGAGGCCCGGTCGAAATCTTCGATCGCAACGCCAAAGGAATGGAAACCTTCGAGGCGAGCAATCCAGACGTCGTCGTCGAGAAGAAGGCGTTCGAGGCTTTGAAGAAAAACATCTCGGTCAAGTTCGTCAATGTGTCTCCAGTGGACGCGTTGAAAACGCTGGGAGAGAAAACCGGACTCTCATTTTCGCTTGATTCGCGGAGCCTCTCTGACCAAGGGAAATCGACGGAACCCCCAATCAACCTGTCGTTCGACAATCAGCCTGCCAGTGTCGCGTTGCATCACATCGCAAAGTCACGGGGTGCTGTCTGGTACTTCGACGACGGGGCGTTCGTCGTCGGTACGGAGACAATGGAGAGAGAGAAAATGCTGCTGCGGATGTATCCGATCGGCAAACTACTCCCCGGTGTGAAGCTGGCGATTGAGCGACTGGCGTCTGAACCACCTCCACCAAAACCAGCCGGTGGCGGCGGT
>CAIJTL010000735.1 GCA_903823545.1 uncultured Planctomycetaceae bacterium | reverse complement strand
CGTGACCAGATCGGGGTTGGCGATGAAAGCGCGGCCGATGCCGACCAGATCGCTTTCGCCCGCATCCACCGCCGCTTGGCCAGAAGCCAGATCGAAACTGCCGCCCACGAAGAAGGTGCGCGGCCATGCGGCACGCAGCGAGGCCAGCAAAGCGGCGGGGATCGGTGGGTTGCCCATCGCGGCGTGGTTGGCGATGTGCAGATAGATCAGCCCCGCTTCGGCCAAGGCCTTGGTCAGGGCCAGATAGGTTTCATCCACTTCTGGATAAGGTGTCATGCCCGACGCCATGCCGTAGGGCGACAGGCGGATGCCCACCTTGTCACCGCCGATGGCTGCCGCCACGGCCTTGGCCACTTCCACCACAAAGCGGATGCGATTGGTGACAGACCCACCGTAAGCATCGTGGCGCTGGTTGGTGTGGGGGCTCAGGAACTGTTCCAGCAGATAGCCGTTGGCCCCGTGCAGCTCGATACCGTCGAAGCCCGCTGCCTTCGCTCGTTCTGCCGCGCGACGATAGTCCTCGACGACTCCAGCGATCTCGGTAGTCTCCAAGGCTCGCGGAACTTCATAAGACTGCTTGCCAGTCGGCGTGTGAATGTAGTCCCCGTTGATTGCGATCGCCGACGGTGCGACGCCGCGAGAGCCGTCTTGCCGGAAAGTGCTGTGCGATGCGCGGCCACAGTGCCAAAGTTGAGCGAAGATCACTCCCCCTGCTCCTTGAACCGACGCGATAACGTCGCGCCATGCTTGCTGCATCGCGTCTGTGTAAATCCCCGGTGACTGATTCCAACCAAGAGCCTGCTCGGAAATTGCGATTCCCTCGCTGATGATCAATCCTGCGGACGCGCGATCCGAGTAGTACTTCGCCATGCGAGCATTCGGCAATCGCGCGTTGCCAGCACGGGCTCGAGTCATCGGAGCCATCGCGACTCGGTTTTTCAGGGTCAGCGAACCGATTGAAACGGGAGACAACAAACTGCTGCTCGACATCAACAACTCCATTTTTGAAACCGTGAACACGAACGCGGCGACGAGACTCCGCAGGCACAAATTTCGAGACTGTCCGCGAACCATACAAGGCTGAGTCTCAATTCGCATTGAGTTCAGACGATGTTCATTAACTTTTCATGACTGCTGATTGGAAATCGTTGACTCGATTCGACGATCGGGAATCAGCCACATCAGAGCAACAAAGCTATAAACTCCGCACGCCAACCACGAATGCACGAACGCCAATCCGATTCCAACAACATACAAAAGAAGCGAAACCTTCCCTTTGAAATCGCTCGCGAGTGCCTTGGCGATTGTCGATTCACGACCGTGATGTCGAATCAGCAATTGCCCCAAGAAGAAATAGGCGACCGCCGACAGCAACAACACCATCCCGTAAACCACGACCGGCCACTGGGCAAAGCAACTACTTCCCATCCAACTGGTCGCAAAAGGGACCAGCGAAATCCAAAACAAAAGATGAAGATTGGCGAGCAAGACACCTCCGTTGACGCTTCGGACCGCCTGAAACAAGTGATGATGATTGTTCCAATAAATGCCGACGTGAACGAAGCTCAGCACATATCCAAGAAACGCCGGAATCACTGGCCGTAGACCGCTAATCTCCGCCGTCGCGGGAGCCTTCAAGTCGAGCATCATGATCGTCAGCACGATGGCAATTACACCGTCGCTGAATGCCTCCAACCGGCTGCGAGTCATCATCACTTGACCTCGTTTTGATTCATCACCGTCGCCTCCCCCATCAGAGCGACTATTCAACTCAATTCGTGCGACGATGCTCTTTGAAGAACTTGACTATCAACGGCGGGGCTTCGGAGGGGTATTTGTGAGTGCCAGGGTGAATTATCGTCAAAACAGGGTTTCCAGTTTTCGATGAGTAGACCGTGCAATGCCTTTCACCATGCCACGGAGCGCCTTCGCCGCATTCATTGAGCATCCGCAGGCGATTCATCGCCAATTGCTGCCATGCAAACTTGACGAGTTCATCGTTCTCGCCAGCGATGTACATCACGGGCTTCGGGGTGAGTTCTTTCGCCGATCTTGCCGCCACGGCTGCTGAGAGCGCGACTGCAGCAAAGACCTCGCCTCGCGCGGCCCACAGCAAATACGTAAATCCTCCACCGTTGGAATGCCCCGTCGAATAGACGCGATGTTCATCAATTTTGTATTTCTCTTTCATTGAGGTGAGCACCGCATCAAAAAACTTGAGGTCTCGATCTCCTTGGTCACCGAAGCCACTTTGCCAACCAGGCTTCTTTCCTTCCGGATCTGTCAACTTGCCGGGAGTATTCAGTCCTTGCATGTAGACCACGACCGCTTCCGGCCATAGCTCGTGCATCCGAAAACTGCGGGCGGCATTTCGTATGTTCCCACCATGCCCATGAAAGCCGAACACAAGCGGTAGCGGCTCACTTGTTGATTTGCTGGGTGCGAACACGTCCGCGTCTCGCTTCACATCGTCGATCACCCATTCCATCCGCAATGGCTCAGCAGCGTTTGCAATAAGAGCACCGCTGAAGAGCAACACCCCGACCAGTTTCAACAGCCATGTTCTCATTGAGTCCTCCTTAACGATGCTTGTCGGACTGTTTTAGACGAGCCTTTCGCATTTCTTTTCAATGGATTTCAGGGCGATGAGCTTCGCTACCGAGAAGCGATTCAGCAGCTAATCCAGAGCCGGGTTCTTCCCAATTTCACGTCTTACCACCGACGAAAAATATCCACTGCCGGTTTGAAGGTGACTCCTTCGTCGAGTGGGAACATCGGCCGTGCGCACTTTTTGTGGCCGAGGCTTTTGACGTTGGCGCTTGTCGAACCGGGAGCATCAACGTTGATGAGCTTCGCGCACCAGTCGGCAAACATGTGGTGTTCACAGTGCGGCGACTTCACGACGACGAGATTGAAATGTTTCGGGTCTTGTCCATTCGCATAGAACCACGATCGATCAAAGAGGCTAACCGGCCGCGTTCCCACGACGAGTGTGATGTTGCCTGCTTCGAGTACTGCGGT
>CAIJTL010000734.1 GCA_903823545.1 uncultured Planctomycetaceae bacterium | reverse complement strand
TGTCACCGCCGTAGATGCGATCGTTTCCGTCGGCTCCGCTGACGACGTTGTGCCCACCGGTCAGATCGTCTTGTCCCGCTCCGCCGTAGATCGTGTCGTCTCCCTGTTGTCCCAGGATGAAGTCATCGCCAGTGTTGCCGAAGAGCTGATCGTTCCCCGCACCATCGGTCGTGCTGGTGAAGATCGAGAAGAAGTTCTGATTCGCAGGGAGCGACACGTCGTACTTTCCGTGATCGCCCAAGATGACGTCGTGACCGACATCGCCGTGGATGATGTCCGCACCCGTTCCGCCGAACACGAGGTCTTCGCCGTCACCACCAGAAATGGAATCGTCGCCGCCAGCGAGCGGGTCGATTGACTCGATCGTTGCCAAGCGATTCTGGCCCTCGACGTCCTCGAACTGCGCTTTCGCTTGATCGCCAACGATGATGTCTTCGCCGACTTGGCCGGAGATCGTGTCGTTGCCGACACCACCGATGAGGATGCTCGAACCGCTGCCGGCGTTGATGACGTCGCCGGCTCCGATGGTGGAGTCGGTCGTGGTCACAAGCCGCCGCGTCAGCGTCGTCGCATCGAACGTGGCTCGACCGTGATCGCCGAGGACCACGTCGTTGCCGGAGCTTCCGGTGATCGTGTCGCTGCCGTTTCCGCCGAAGACGGTGCTGCTGCCGATGCCCAGGTTGATCGTGTCGTTCAGCCCATCGTTCGGTCGCTCCGTTTGAGCGAGCACGACGTTGCCGGTGGTGAGGAGGCGAAGCGTTCCCGCCGTCTGGTCGATGCGACCGTGATCGCCGAAGACGATGTCGCTGCCGCCACCGCTTTGAATTGTGTCGAGTCCCACGGCCAGTCCGTCGCGCGTCAGCGCGATGGCGGTGTCTGTGACCGGTACGCTCAGCAGACGAGCGACCACGGCCTGATCGGACTCGTTCTTGCTGACGTCGAACGCCAGGTTG
Source organism: uncultured Planctomycetaceae bacterium (assembly GCA_903823545.1). Taxonomy (GTDB): domain Bacteria; phylum Planctomycetota; class Planctomycetia; order Planctomycetales; family Planctomycetaceae; genus SXKJ01. The sequence continues at coordinate 604 of CAIJTL010000734.1, read as the reverse complement.
AATCCCGAATCGCCATAGATGTGGTCGTTGCCATCGCCGCCGTTGATCGAGTCATTGCCCGATCCGCCCGCGATGTGATCGCCGGCTTGGCTCCCTTTGATCGTGTCGTTTCCAGCACCGCCGTAGATGACGACCGCTTGGTTGATCGCGCTGGCATCAATGACATCGTTGCCAGACTTTGCGAACGTGACCGCATCGCCGTTGATGAGGTTCAAATCGGGTCGCGCGTCATAACGCTGACCGTCCTGCGAAGTGTCGCCGTAGATCACCAGCGGCGACGAACTGCCACCGCCCCCCGTGACCGTGATCGTGTCACCCCCCATCACGCCCGGAGAAACTTCCGTATTGCCGCCACCATGCACCACGGTGACGACGTAAGCACGGGCTCCCGGAGTACCGCTGCTCGTGGCCGAGATATTGAATCGGTCGTTCCCTTGGCCGAGCATCACTTCGGTGATCTCAATGTCGTCGAAGGTGATACCGCCGGGAACCACGACGAGGCCGGAGCCATCTTGATCCTCGCTGACATCGACGGTCAGGCTGCGACTGCGTCCCGTCCCATCGACGTTCATGCCCAGCCCGGTGATGTTGATCGGCGCGCCAG
>CAIJTL010000733.1 GCA_903823545.1 uncultured Planctomycetaceae bacterium | reverse complement strand
GCCCCTGCGCCTCTGCGGGAGACCTCTTCACAAATAGTCTATTTCAACACAGACGGTGGAGAGCAAGAGTTGGACGCTCAACGTCGCGAAGCAATTTGCTCTTCTCCGTGCCTCAGTGTCTCCGTGGTGAAATCCATCCAAGAGTCGCCGCTTTACGACGGGAGCACCAAAACTTGTAGCGGGGAGCGGTTGCCGAGGTACTCGCCGCTTTTGTCGAGCACTTTGCCATTGCCGTTGCTATTGGCGTTTGTCGTGAGTGCCGCGAACCAGCGACCAGAAGGGTGCTGACGAACTAAGTGGCAGTTGGAAAGTTTGACTTCCGCGAGCGGTTGTTCGTCTTCAACGCGCCACGTGAGTAACTTCCCTTGACCGGGATTGCCGCTCGTTGTGATCAACCAACAGCCGTCGTGATGCCATTCGAGATCGGTGACATAGACGTCGCCGTCGGTGCCAAGTTCGGCTTTCTTCTTCAGCGAACCGTCTGCGATGTTGAAGGGCAGCAACGTCGGCTTGCCTTGTACGTTGCCACCGTTCACAGGCTGCGTCCCTCCGACCAAAAGTGTGGAACCATCGGGGCTAATCGCCAACGCGCGAACTCCGCCGACATCTTGCAGACGATTCACCTTGAAGAGAGGGCTCGCATCGAACTCACGAAGTTTTGCACTTGTCTCTAATGACGCTGTTTGGCTTGTGTCTCCTGACCAAGCCCATTGCCCGACTTTCCCTTCGAGCGATCCGACGAATAGAGACTTTCCATCCGGAGCGAATCGAACGATCGACAAGTCGCCACTCACGACGATTTCGCTTTTCTTCTGACCGGAAGTTGACCAGAAGAGAACCCGGCCATCGCGGCCACAGGTTGCAATCGTCTGGCCATCCGGCGAGATCACGAGACTGCGAATCCAACCGTCGTGCGCGTTCGCCACTTTCCAAACCGGCTCAATCGTGTCTGCACAATAAGACCAAGCGGCGAGATTGCCCCAAGAGTCCGCTGCGACGACATGCTTGCCGTCTGGTAGAGCCACGCAAACGCTGACCCACGCGGTCAGTCCCGTGAGTGTCGGCAATGCGATGAGTTCTGGTTCCACTGTGTCAGGCACAACGCACCAACGTCCGAGTTGGCCGTCCATGCTTCCCGCGAAAAAAAACGCTCCACAGGGACTGAAGCAGCCAGAAACGAACTGCTGTGGCAAGTCGATAGGCTTGAGTGCTTTTGGCGTGAAGCGAGTTTTGAGTGTGGCATCGGGCATCATCATGGAGTAAGTCCGTTGTTCGTAGTCCGTGGTCCGTTGCAACTAGCAACTGACCACGGACTACTGACAAATTTCAAACAGCCGCCAACGCATCTTTCACCGCATGCATTTCTTCATGCGCGATTGGCAGTGGCTGTCCGTGGTTATCGAATTGAGTCTTATTGGTGTCGATTCCCAATGCGTTGAACCAAGTGTGGAACATGTGGCCGATGTCGTAGGCGTCCCCTTCGACGGCGGTTCCTTTGGCGTTGGTTTTGCCGACCGTCAGGCCCCGGCGGATGCCTCGACCAGACATTGCGAGTGACCACGCTTCGGGGAAGTGATCGCGTCCGACATGGCCGTTGATGCGCGGCGTGCGGCCAAATTCAGACATTGCAATGACGAGCACGTTGTCGAGCATTCCACGATCGTGGAGGTCTTCAACAATCGACGCGAACGCCTGATCGAAGCGCGGCATCAGGCTCGCATGTCCGTTGAAATTGTCGCCGTGAGTGTCCCAGCCGTAGCTCGTCACTTTGACGAACGTCACTCCGACTTCCAGCATCTGCCGAGCGAGCAGCATGTGCCGACCAAACTCGTGCTCGCCATAACGATCGCGGTCTTTCTGAGCGACCTTCGACAAATCGAACATCGCTCGCTGCCGCATGAGTTCGCGAGCAGAATCGAAGATGTATCCGGTCGCTTCGGTCGATTCAGGCCGACGTCGCAGGCGGTATCGTTCGTCTGCTTTTTTGCGGAGTAACTGACGCAGTTCGTCGTCGGCATCGGTGATCGATTCGGGGAGCGAAAAATTCTCAGGTGGTTTTCCGTCGCCGAACGCGACCGCTCCGAACTGTGGTCCGAGGAACCCCGCGTCTTGATAGATAAACCCGCCGCTACCAGGTTTGATCGAGACATACGCCGGCAAGCCCGTTCCTTGTGAGCCGATCAACTTAGCAACTGACGACCCGAAGAACGGATACGTCACGCCTCGGTTCTTCGGATCGCCTCGTTGAATGCGTGGTACGCCGGCTGAGTGAGAATTGTCCTGGGTACTCATGCCGCGAATCACGCAAAGATGCTGCATGATCTTGGCCGATCTCGGCATTAACTCGCAGACTTGAATCCCAGGCACGGCGGTGTCGATCGGTCGAAACGGTCCGCCAAACGGTGAGTTCGGTTTCGGATCCCAGCTTTCGTACTGGCTCATTCCGCCATCAATCCAAACGAAGAGCACTTGCTTCCGTTGCTTCACCAACTCATCTGCGAGTGCCGGACCAAATGGCAATCCAGCCGAAGCGATGCCAGTCGCACTGACGCCGTTTAACCACTGGCGTCGCGAAAAGCGGTGTTCCCACGGTTTGCAAAGTTTGTCTGTCATTCACGACTCCTCAATTCAGCGTATTCCACAAAGGCCCTGAATTGCGAGCCATTCGAGTTGTGGGGGCAGCAACAGGAAGTGTAGCAGAGTGTGAAAAACAAACGTTTTGAAACGAGGCCGATATTGAAATCAAAATCTTCCCCCAGAATATCTTGGCACGTCATTGACCCGCATCTCGCAGCCTGCTGAAAAAAGTCTGAAGTTGTACGCCGATGTGTTGCAAGTGCGAGTTTACGAGATTCTCGACACTCACTGTCACCTGAGCGATGCCACACTCATTTCAACAAGTCGCTGCGGCACGCCTGGATCGTTTCCGGCGGATGTGCAACTACTTGAAGTTGAACTCAAACTTTGAAGTTGAACCCAAACTGCAGCGCCTATTTTGAGAAGATCGCCAGATGCAGCGAGAGCCCAACGACGAATGTGCCTAAAACTTGTTCGACAGCGAATAATCGTTTGGCATCTCGTCATATCGCTAATTCTCATCTCGCGAACTTGAAAAATATTTCGATGACTGATTCGTGGGTGTTGTTCAGAAAAATGTGGCCGAATTACGCCCTCTAGCCATTCCAAAATCGATTGACGTCGGTTTCGACGCACCGCTTGCGTTACCGATGCTTGGTTGGCATGGCATTAAAAATGCAATTGTCATGTCTGCCGATTGGACGCCGTGATTATTGGCGTATAGAGACAGGATTGCTCGCTGAAGTTTCACATCTGCGGCGCGCGCCGCGGATGGTGCCCGTTCCATAGAATGATGCCTTTTATTTATAGGTTTGAAGGCTGGACTCAAATGTGGTGATTCTCATGTTGCAAAACAATACGG
>CAIJTL010000732.1 GCA_903823545.1 uncultured Planctomycetaceae bacterium | reverse complement strand
TTGAAGCGTTCGCCCTCGCTCACGCTTCGCGTTAGAAGTCAAAACTGAAAATAGATGAACTCGTAAGCGGTCGCGGCGTGGAACACGAGGAGCATGAACGCCAAATAGGCATATGCCGTTCCGCGCCACAACCACGATGCGGAGATCAGCCGATCAAGGCGTTGTTCGCCGTCGAGCAGCCATTCCAGCAAAAACAGCAAGCCGCAGTAAAAGCCCATTGTTGCCAGCGAAGCGATCGCAGTCGGTGTCAGTTGATAGCTGCCGCACAACGCTTGCGCGATCGCCATAACGCTGCCGAAGCTGTCCGCTCGAAACAACAACCAGCCGATGCACGTGAGCTGGAACATCACAGCCACTCGAAACAGCCAATACAGTTTCGCTCCCGCACTGCCGACCGGTTTCGGATCAGAGATGTTGAACAGCCGGAACAGGCACAAGATCAGCCCGTGATACAAGCCCCATGCGACGAACGTCCAACTCGCTCCGTGCCACAAGCCGCCGAGCAACATTGTGATCATCAAGTTGCGATACATCATCCACGAGCCACCCTTGTTGCCCCCCAGAGGGATGTAGAGGTAATCGCGCAGCCAGCTCGACAGGCTGATGTGCCAGCGTTTCCAGAAGTCACTCGGACTCACCGCCAAGTAAGGCAATCGAAAGTTGATCGCCAAGTCAAACCCCAACCACTTCGATATGCCGCGAGCAACGCTCGAATAGCCGGAGAAGTCGCCGTAAATCTCGATCGCAAACGCATAGATGCCGATCAGCACTTCTGCGGCTGTCAGCGTCCCACTCGTTCCGTTCGCGAAGCGAAAGAAAACGTTGTCCGCCAACGGAGCCATGTTGTCGGCAATGACCACTTTCTTCACGAGTCCCATCACGACCAGATACAGCCCCTCTTCAAAATCACCGGGCTTCATCCGACGCGGTTCGACCACTTGAGGCAACAAAGTGTGAGCACGCATGATCGGCCCAGCCACCAAGTGCGGGAAGAAACAGACAAACAACGCGAAGTCGCAGAAGTCATCCGTCGGTTCCGCTTCACGACGATAGATGTCGATCGTGTAGCTCATTGCCTGAAACGTGTAGAACGAAATCCCCGCTGGCAACAAGATGCCCAACGCACTGCCGCCCCAGTGACCCAAGCCGACGGTTTCCAACGCGCCGCGAAGGCTGTCAATGAAGAAGTCGCAGTACTTGAAGAATCCCAGGATCGCGAGGTTCGCAACCATGCTGATCCAGACGAACAACTTTCGTCGCAACTCCTCGGGTCGTGAATACAGCCAGGGCAGCATCGCTTGATAGGTCAACGTCAGCGCCGTCGTGCCGAAGAAGATGTAATAGTCACTCAACGATTTCGGTAACGCTGCCGCGATTCCGTGGCCGTCACCTGTTTGCAGTGACGCCCAAAGTTCAGGGTATCGGATGCCAGTACTCAGCAGTCCACAACTCGCAATCACAAAGAGGGATAATCGAGTCAGCCGCTGCCGACTTAATTGCACACCAGCGACTCCCAATCCACCAATGAAGTCGATGTAGGTCGAGATCAGCACCAGAAACAAAAAGCGGTAATCCCAGAACCCATAAAACAAGTAGCTTGCACCGAGCAGCAAATGATTCTGCCGCTTATGACTCAACCGCCAATAGGGAATGATGACCGCAATAAACAGCAGCCAGAATGTCCAAGAGTTGTAGTTCATGACGGGCGGAAATCGTGTTGGGTGTGTGAGAGAGATACGGCTTCTTCAGCCTGGCCAACTAACCCGAAGCGTCAGCGAAGGCGAACGCTTCCCAAGAGATTGATTCGCGGTCGAAGTCGCGAGAAGCATTCGCCCTCACTGGCGCTTCGGGTTAGTCAAAAGCCAGATGGCCCGAAAAGTCGGCCTCAGAAGGTTACGACACGATTTCGGTCATTCCGGAAAAAGCCGCCAATTGCAGTGTGCTCAAAGTGCGGCTCGCACTGAGCTACGGATTCTTTCGATCGCTCCGACACGTTGCGAATCGGCAACATCGTGAACCGTTATGACACTTTATGAGCCAGCATCTCCGCCAAGTGCTCCAGCCCCGGCATAGGAATCGTGTGCGGACCATTGAACGGGATGAAGTCCATGATCGCGCCTGCTTCGACCAGCATGTCTCGCAACCAGACCGCCGCATCAAACGGCAGAATCTGATCTTGCCGCCCATGACTTTGCAAAACAGGGACACCCTTCAGCCGCGCCGCTTTCGGTCGCCAGTCCGCTTCGCTGACGAGCGTGCTCGACCAGAGACACAACCCACCGGGCGGCTCTGAAAGATTGAGCGCCGCTTCCACCGCCAGCATCGATCCTTGGGAGAAGCCCCCGAGCACGAACTGAGACAACGGCAGACCGGTTCGCGTTCGAACATCGTCGATCAAAGCGAGCAACAGATCGCGAGCCTCTTCAATTCCGTCAGGCCGTCGTTCTCGCAAGATTCGAATATTGCCATGCTCAATCGCGCCGATCAGTTCTTCCATATCGATGTGCCACCACGCTCGGCCACCGAACATCCCGAATTGATCAAGGCTCAACGGAGCCGCCGGAAAAATGATTTCCACCGAGTCGGCCAACTTCGGACTCAGATCGAACAGCTCATCGCCGATCCCGACGAGATCCGTCCCGGGTGCGCCAAAGCCGTGACACAACACAACGACCAACTTCGGTTGCACACCAGCCGGTAAGTGGCTGACGACGCGACACGTTAAACCACCGAGTTCCATCACACGCTGAGACATCAATTAATTCCTTATGACTCATAGGTGAGCGGATTCAGCCCACGGAACACACTGAAAAACACGGAATAGGAATAGACGTTAAGGCAAAGACTCAGATGCACTCCAACGCGAATTCACTGTGGTTTGCAGATCAATCACGTTCAAGTGACGCGGCGAATTGTGGGTGTTGCGTATCAGAGCCGCAATCATGTTGAGCGCTTGCGGATCGTGAACGTGGCCAGTGCAATGCCGATTTAAGAATCGGAGCAGAGTTACTCACTTAAGGCAGTTTTGAATTTGCCCAAGGAACACACGAAAGGACATAGAAAAGAATTCTGCAAATCAGAACGTTGTTGTTTTCTCATTCGTGTTTTTCCGTGTGTTCCGTGGGCCAGCCTTGTTCATTTCATTTATCTTGCAATTCGGAGTTCGCTCATGGAGCGTTACATCAGCGCGTTTGGTCTCTTCGTCATGATTGGGCTGGCGTGGCTGATGAGCGCAAATCGGCGGCGAGTCAATTGGCATTTGGTCGCGATGGGACTGTTGTTGCAGTTTGGCTTTGCGTGGCTGACGCTGAAGACCGAACCGGGCCGATTGACCTTTGATGCGTTGGGGGAACTGTTTTCAAAGGTGCTCGATTTTGTGGATGCAGGAGCATCGTTCGTCTTTGGTAAAGAGTTCCGCAACTACTACTTCGCGTTTCGAGTCCTGCCCACGATCATTTTCTTCTCGTCGTTGATGTCGGTGCTGTATCACCTCGGCGTGATGCAGCGGATCGTCACGCTGATGTCATGGGTCATGCAACGCACGATGCGCACGTCGGGAGCGGAAAGCCTTTCGGCAGCGGCAAACATTTTTGTTGGGCAGACCGAAGCACCGTTGGTTATTCGACCGTACGTCGCGCGAATGACGAACTCCGAGTTGATGGCGATCATGGTCGGAGGCTTTGCGACGATCGCCGGTGGAGTAATGGCCGCGTATGTTGGCATGGGGATTGATGCCGGGCATTTGATGACCGCGTCCATCATTTCGGCGCCGGCCGGCTTGTTGATTGCAAAAGTACTGCAACCGGAAGTCGATCAGCCAGACACTTTGGGCCAAGTCGCTGCGGAGTTACCTCAGACCAACAGCAACGTCATCGAAGCGGCCGCCGAGGGCGCGTCTGAAGGGCTGAAGCTCGCATTGAATGTGGCGGCGATGTTGATTGCCTTCTTGGGTCTAATCGCGTTGCTCGATTGGTGTTTGGCCTCGATCGGACGCTTCTATTTTGCGCAGACTTGGTCGCTCTCTTTACTGTTGGGCTCTCTCTTTTCACCGCTCGCTTGGCTGATGGGAGTCCCTCGCCAGGATTGCATGGCGGTTGGTGAATTGCTCGGAATTCGGATGGTGGCGAATGAATTCATCGCCTACGAAAAGCTCGCCGAATGGACCAAGCATCCCCCCGCCAGCGGCGAGCTAACAGAACGTTCTCGCGTCCTGTTGACGTACGCGCTTTGTGGCTTCGCCAATTTCGGCTCCATCGGCATCCAAATCGGCGGCATCGGCGCATTGGCCCCAGAACGCCGCAGCGACCTCGCCCGCCTCGGCCTCCGAGCCATGCTCGGCGGCACGCTCGCCTGCTTCATGACCGCTTGCGTCGCCGGTGTGTTGCTGTGATTTTCATCGCCATATGACGAACCGCCGAAGCCACGGCGACGTTTGTGTTGATTTCCACGATCAAAGCTCCGCCCACAAAGGCTTGATTTGAGACGTCATTCTTTTGTGGTGCCTGAATCGCTTTGATCCCACAAAAAACGCGAGCCGAAAGAGCTCGCCGTAGCTAGCTAGCAGTTGTTTCAACAACGCAATGCACCTCTTGCAGATTTCAGACTTGTTAAGCGTCGCCACCTAGTCTACTATCGCGATAGCACGCTAGGAGCTCAGTCATGTTTTTCACGATCGATCCGGATAACGGGTTGGCAATCTACGATCAGATCATGCGGCAAGTGAAATTTGCTGTGGCGAGTGGTGCGTTGCAGGCCGGGCAGCGAGTTCCCTCATTGCAAGAGCTGTCGGCGCAGTTGGCATTGAATCCGAACACCGTCGCTCGTGCGTATCGCGAATTGCAGGCGGAAGGGGTTCTCGAAATGGTTCGCGGCGTCGGGCTGGAGATCAGCTCGAAAGCGGTCAAGCGATGTCAGCAGGAGCGTGATGCGTTGATTCGCGAGCGAATGCGATCGGTTTTGACGGAAGCTCGACAAAGTCAATTTGATGATGCGGAGCTTCAGAGAATGTTTGACGAAGAGTTGGCGTTGTTGTCGGAAAGCTCGCGGATGGCGGCCTCAAAAACTCGCAAGCGATGAAAGAGTACTTATGAAAACGATGTTTCAATTGAATCATGTGACGAAGCGGTTCGGTGGCATGGTCGCGTTGGACGACGTCTCGCTGGATGGCCCGCCGGGAACTGTGGTCGCGCTGCTGGGTGAGAATGGAGCGGGAAAGACAACGTCGCTGAAGTCGTTGCTCGGCCTGTGTGATCCCGACAGTGGCGACGCAGAAGTGCTCGGTTTGAGCAGTCGGCGGCAAGGACGCGAGATTCGACGGCGAGTCGGTTACGTCCCCGAGCGACCGCAAATGTATGGCTGGATGACGGTCGGTGAAGTGGGCTGGTTCGCGGCAGGGTTTCATGGGCCGGACACTTACGCGCAATTCTGCAAACTGGTGCAGCGATTTGAGCTGTCGCCGAAGCAGAAATTGAAAACGCTGTCGAAGGGGCAGTTGGGAAAGGTCTCGCTGGCGGTGTCGATGGCTCACGAGCCGGAGCTGTTGATCCTGGATGAGCCGACCTCGGGACTCGATCCGATCGTGCGCCGCGACTTCCTGTCGAGCATGTCCGAT
>CAIJTL010000731.1 GCA_903823545.1 uncultured Planctomycetaceae bacterium | reverse complement strand
TTGGCCTTTGCCGTCGTAGCCAAAGCCAGCCGTCTTCAAAACCGCTGGCGTTCCAAGTTCTTGCAAAGCCGATTCCAGTTCGGTCAACGATCGCACCGCGCGGAACGGCGTGGTCGGAAATCCTTGCTCGCGGAGATATGTCTTCTCACGCAGTCGATGCTGCGAAATGTGCAACACTTGTCCGGCAGGACGAACCGGTGCAAAACGTTCCGCTGCGTCAGCAGTCGCTGACGGTACGTTTTCAAACTCAAACGTGATGACGGAAACTTGCTTTGTGAACTCGGCGACAGCGTCGAGGTCGTCATAGCTCGCGGTCACTTCGTGATCGGCAACCTGACCTGTCGGCGAATCGGTGTCTGGCGAGTATGTGTGAACTCGATAACCCATCCGTCTCGCAGCGATCGCGAACATTCGACCAAGCTGCCCGCTACCAAGAACTCCCAAAGTTGCTCCGGGCAAAATCGGTGAGGAAGCCTTATTGCCCAAGCTCACGGTAACGTCTCCTGCATCACTTTATCTGTCTGTTGTTGCACGAACTCTTTCAATTTCTCTCGTAGCTCTGGTCGAGTTGTCGCCAGGATTCTGATTGCCAACAACGCGGCATTGATCGCGCCTGCCTTTCCGATTGCCATCGTTCCAACGGGAACTCCGCCGGGCATTTGCACGATCGACAGTAAAGAGTCGAGTCCTTGCAACGCATGACTCTGAACCGGAACGCCGAGCACCGGTAAAACGGTGTACGAGGCCACCATTCCTGGTAGGTGAGCGGCCCCTCCCGCTCCGGCAATCACAACGTGCAGTCCACGAGACTCCGCGCTCTTTGCGTAATCAGCTAACCAATCCGGAGTTCGATGTGCCGAGACGACGCGACATTCATGTGCAATTCCGAACTGCGTCAGCATTGCATCCGCGTGTTGCATCGTCTCCCAATCGGACTTGCTTCCCATGATGACGCCGACGAGGGGAGAAGAATCATTCGAGGTTTGTGTCATATGAGTTCTTCAGAAGAGTCGCGGAACAATCGTTGGACAACCTGTGGGATATCCCGTGCTCCGTGTGTTATGAAAATCAAAACGATGCCGTCGATTGCCGGACGATAAAAGACAACGTAGTTGCCCACAGGAAAACAGCGAAGCCGTGGACCAAGATCATGCCTGCGATCACCGAGTTCAGGATTGCCTGCGTAGAGTTCGCACTTACTGTGAATCTCACGAACTAGCCCATCTGCCGCATCGGGATTCTGTTTCTTGATAGCGAGGTATTCGTAAATGTCCGCCAACGTTGTGTAGGCTGTCGGCGTCCAGCGAACATAGCCCATTACGCAGAGCTCCGGCCAAGATGTAGTCGCGATTGTTGCTCTTTGATGAACTCGTCTGGATCAAACAGCGAGGCTTCGCCACGCTCTTCTTCCTGTAACGATCCTGCAATCGCTCGTTGTAGTTGTTGATGTTGACTTGTGAGATCGCGAAAGGCTCTTAACGCTTCGACCAACAATTCATCACGGCTGCTAAAGCGTCCGCTGGTTATCTGTGTGGCGACGAATTCTTCAACGTCCATCGGATAGGTCATGGGCATGTCAAATTCTCCAATGTTTGCCTTCGTGTCGTTGGCGAGGCACTCGAAATAACGAGTCCGCTCTCACGAACTCGCCGGCCAATTCAGTCTATTTCAAATAGTCTTCCGGCTTCACACCCTTCTTAAATGTGCCGAAGCCAAAGTGCATAGGTTTGAAGTCGCCGACAACATCGACCTTTGATTTCTCCGCAATCTTGTCTTCCATCGACAAGCACCAATAGCAGGCGTTGACGATCAGGCGGCGAGTCCCCTCCCACTGCAAATCTTCGGAAGCACCCATCGTGCTGGTGAAGACGCGAGCGACCTTGCCCGATTCGCTTTTGTAAGACTTCGTCCAAGCTACCGGCATCATCGGGTTGTTCTTCTCCCCTTCGATTCCTTTGCTGTCGTCCTTCAATGTCTCGGTGATTTGGCCGAGCACGAGAGGCTGACTGTCACCCGGCAACGGCAGTCGCACTCCGTAAACGTCAGTTGTGCCGAACACGTCACCGGTTTTGATCCCGCGCAGAATCGGATGCTTCTCTTGTCCGGTAGCGACAATGCCACGAGTTCCCTGTTTGCCATGATGACCATGATGGCTGATCCAAGTCTCCCCGAGCACCTGCCGTCCGAATCCCTGCTCGTATTCTTTGCCGCCATAAGTCCAGCCGTATTTCGCAAACTTGCTCCCTTTGGGAATGTTGAAAGAATGCGTCGAGGTTCGCAGTCCGATTACTGGTTTCCCAGATTCGATGTAATCGACAAAATGCTGCATCTGATCGTCTGGGAAATTGCGAAACCGCAGTCCGAGCACTGCGAGATCGGCGGTTTTCAACGCCTCAATACCGGGCGTGTGATCCGGAGACTTGTCGTCGTGATTTGGCTTAACGAAACCTGTCTCTGGATCAATGGAGAATAAAACCGTGCATTTGAAGCCGTGATGCTTGGACAGAATCTTCGCCAATTGTGGCAACGCCTCTTCTGAACGGTATTCGTCATCGCCGCTGATGAGGACGATGTGCTTCCCCTTACCCGGTCCATCGCCACCTTCAAAAACGAGCCACGGATCAGCAGCGTTTGCTGTCGACGCGATTAAACCAAGCCCAAAACCAACGACCATCAACCACAGGGGCAATCGAAGCTTCACGGTCAAACCTTTCGAGTGGTGAAATTCGGAACTCAAACTTCAAATCTGATATTTGCGGGATGCACTTTCAAATCTCCATCGCGGCATCGTTTCAAGCCAACGCCAGACAGGCAAGGGAACGCGACTGCATTCTCCTTTTGCTCCGAAAACCTTTTGAGGAGTTTACCGCAAATCGTGGAGGCAGAGCGTGTCTCCCTCGTCTTGTGGCAAATCAGGGATTTTGGGACATTCCCGCCCCTTCCGGGGTATCCCGGTCGCCTGCAAGGAGAGGGAACTCATGCGACGGCTGATTGCGATGGTGTTTGGTGCGCTGCTGGGAGCAGCCGCGATGTTCACAGCATTTAAGTTTCATGTCATCCGAACAAAAGATGACGGAATCTACGGAATGGTCTTCATTCCGAAGCCCGCTGCCGCGCTGGTTGATGCGTATGTGGATGTCCGGGAATGGACGACGTCCGAATGGGCAAAACATCCCGAACTTGTGAAGGCGCTCGTGCTCAACGGAAAGGCGGACTTAGTTCGCAAGTCGGTCACTGCTCGCTGGAAGGACAAAATTTTCGGCGAAAAAAACAGCGGGACTGACGACCTCAGGAAGCCGGATGATACGACTTTCGATGTCCCCTTTTCTGTCGAACGGCAGTAATGATGTCGAGCTTCCGTCACAGCAGACCTACGAACGAAACTGGGCGAGCGTCGCTCGCGCCGTCTTTTTTTGTTGCCAGCCTATTGTTGCTGGCGATTGGTGGATGTCGCACGGGCAGGCCAGAAACCGCACGTCTTCCCGTGAAACATTCTGTGAGATCGGAACAACTTCAGGTCATCAGCGATGTCGAATTGAAGAAAGATCACGAACTCATCCAAGATCTGATTCAACTTCGCCAGGATGTCGCTAAGGAGTTGCAGCTTCCGCTCGAAGGTCGTGAAGTCGTGGTCTATGTTTTCAGTGATAAGGCACGATACCAGCAGTACCTCAACGCGGCCTATCCCGGCTTGCCGCCGCGCCGAGCGTATTTTGTGGGGACGCCGAAGGAACTTGCGGTCTACACATTCTGGGGTACCAGTATCCAAGAAGACCTGCGGCATGAATTCACGCACGGCCTGTTGCACGCACAACTCAAAGAAGTGCCGCTGTGGCTGGATGAAGGACTCGCTGAATACTTCGAGGTTCCTCGACTGACGCCCAATGCGATGCACCGCGATTACCCGAGACAGCTCAGCACGGCCATTTCGAACGGCTGGCAGCCGGACCTTGATCGTTTGGAATCGTTGCAGGAAGTCGCCCAAATGCAGCGAGCGGACTATCAAGAGTCTTGGTCCTGGGTCCATTTCTTGTTGCGTGGTTCCGAAGACTCAAAGCAGATCCTGCTCGATTACCTCCAAGAACTTCGAGACAATCCACATCCGCAAACACTCAGTGCTCGCCTGGACGAAACATTGCCACACGCTCGGTCCCGGTATCTGACATACGTCACATCCCTGAATTCAATCCAGCCTGCTAGCCACCAACGCTGAGCCTTCGCTTTGCATGACCCGCAGCGGATGCCTCTCCTCAAGATTGATAAACCATTCGCCGGTTTGCTGATTAGCGTCAAACACCAACGAAAAGAGCACGCGAAATCGCGTGCTCTTTTCGTTGGTATTTAGCGTTCCGCCAAACGCCTGAAACTAAGCCTTCAGGCCAACTGGCTCATCCGGGTTGTGGCAGACTTCAAGCTCAACCGCTTCCACATTGGTCGTGCTTGTGTTGTCCATTGGGATTTCTTCAAAGACAGCCTTCGAAAGAATCACGTCGACCGCTTTTCGTTCCCGAATTTGCGCTTCGAGATTTTCGATAACCCCGGTCTTTTCCAACCGAGCGCGCAAACGGCGAACGTTTTCACCACGAGCCATTGCCATGTAGAGCAGCTCAGTGTCGATGTCGTATTGGGTGACCTCGATCCCTTCGACTGTCGCAATCTTGTCGAGAATGAAGTGCTCTTTCATCGCGTGACGAGTCATTGAAACTTGTCGTTGACGAAGTTCGTTCTCTTTCACTTTGATTTCTTGCGGCGTGTAACCCGCTTGCTGCATTTCCAGCACTTCTCGATACATTGCATTTTCGACCTGCTTGAGCACAAGGTCTTCCGGCAATTCCCACGAAGCAGACTCAGTGATCTTTTCGAGCACTTGCTTCCGCACAGCTTGTCGCTGGTCGTATTGAACTTGACGTTGCAACGCTTGTTCAAGCTCAATTCGGAGTTCGTCAAGCGTCTCAACGCCAACTCGCTGCAACAACGCCTTGTTAATTTCCGGCAGCTTGACGTGGTTCACTTCCTGAACCTCAAAGTCAACCACGACCTTCTCACCACGCATTTCCAAGTTTTCGGCTTCACGCGAGATCTTGATCGTTCCTTGGCGAGTGTCCCCCTTCTTCGCACCCGTCATGAGCTTGTCGAAATCAACGACTTCTCCATCTTCAAAGCGAAGAATTGACCGGATTCGAACTGAGAGATTCTCAACTTCACGTAACACTGCGTTGTTGTAAGTGAAGGTTGCCGAGAGTCGAACAAAGTCACCTGGCTGAGCAGGCTCTTCTGTCGGAACGTGCTCCGCATATTGCTCCAAAAATCGGAGCTGAGCCTCGTCGATATCTGACGGAACAACTTCTCGATTCGGACGATTAATCTTGATTTGATCGTAAGAGGGCAATTCAAAATTCGGGCGAACTTCGACTTGGAAGTCGTATTCAAAATCACCGAAATCCGGAATCGTCAGATTCTCAACATCCAAATCCGGCTCGTTAATCGGTTCGATATTCGTGTCTTGCGAAAGCTGCTCAAGGCTACCGATCAACACCTTTTGCTTGAGTTCATCCATCAATTCGCGACCAAATCGTTTGGCAACGATTTCGCGCGGGGCTTTACCAGGACGGAACCCAGGGACCGCAGCTCGTGACTTCATCTGATCGAGCACAAAATTGCGAATGTGCTTGATATCTGCTTCAGGAACTTTTACGCGAACGTGCTTCTTGCACGGACCAATGTCGCGTACATCAACTCCCAGCGTCATTTTCCAAGCAGCCGGTTCTTCCTTAGCGGTTGTCGCAGGAACGTCGGCGGATTCGGCAGTTGTGGTTTCAGGTTCGGCGACTGTACTCATGGAGTCTTTCTCCTGCGGTGTAGGAACTTTCGCTCGCTACATCCTCGACGTGGTAACCGCTCGGCAAATCTGCGAAGGCGGCAGGGAGCACTCTCGCGCTGCCCACAAATGAAAAAACTGGACCTCCGAGAAGCTCCAGTCTGGAAAGAGCGGGAGACGGGGATCGAACCCGCGACAACCACGTTGGCAACGTGGTACTCTACCACTGAGTTACTCCCGCGAACGTGGGGGAAGGATATAGCGGCAAACGGCTAAAAGCGTCAAGGCTTGGTGGAGATTTTGGCAAGACGCTTTCGAGCCGCAACATGAGCTCCACCTATCGAAATGATGCGAGTCGTTGGAGAAATCCAATCTCGAAGCACGTGTAAGTAGACCCAATTTGATCTGCCGAGATCGAACGGCTCGACTGTAGCGATTTCTGTAGGCCGGCGGCCTCGAATTGAAAACAAGTCTTTGCCACTCTCGCTTCACCTTCAGAAGCCCCAGTTTCGCCAATTTGTGCTGTTAGAAAGCAGGATTAGATTGATGCAGACTTCACCTCCTCGATCATGCAATCATCAACGAGCCCAACAACGTAATATATTTTGCCATATTTCACCGAGTGCGGAGTTTAAGCGATTCCTCGCTCGCGGTCCTGAGGCAATGCTCCTATAGTGCCTGCGGTTGGTTTGACGACGCAATTCGTAGCGTTGATTCTCCGAGGATCCGCCTGCTGCCTGTTCATTCGCCTTTCCCACCTGGCGGGTCACCACATCTGACCCCTTTCGATTCGACCCGGAAAGTCCTAATGGGTCGGCAGGCTTTTTCTTGGAGTGTGACGGTGGGAAAGAAGTTGTACGTAGGAAATTTGAGCTACGACGTGACGAGCTCAGATCTCGAAGGACTGTTCGGTCAGTTCGGTCAAGTGCGAAGTGCTCAGGTCATTCAAGACCGTGACACTGGTCGCAGCAAGGGCTTCGGCTTCGTCGAGATGGGGGATGACAATTCCGCCAACGAAGCGATCCGTGGCCTGCACGAGAAGGATCACGGCGGTCGTCCTTTGACCGTCAATGAAGCTAAGCCTCGCGAAGAGCGCGGTGGCGGCGGCGGTGGTGGTGGTCGCGGTGGATACGGAGGAGGCGGTGGAGGTGGTGGCTACGGCCGTCGCTAAGCGATCCTCAGTTAATACTGATGAATTTAGAGGCCGAAGGGGTGTCAAAATCTCTTCGGCTTTTTTCGTTTCAATGACCTTGGGTAACGCGGTATCGGCGAGAATGCGATATCAAAAGTGATTGATCGCCGAATTCAAATGCGACCAAACATTTGAGTGCGGCGCAATCTCAAACAGGATCGGCCCCTGATATCCGCGTGAAGTCAACAAGCCAATCAATAGCGGCCAATCGAGGTCTCCTTCGGCTAGGTCTGGCTGGACCAGTCCGTCGCGCCGTTGCTTGACGTGAATCATTGATAGCGTCGATAGCTCGACCGATCCAACAATCTCGGAAACCTGCTCGATCGGTTCCGTGAGCAAGAGGTTGCATGGATCAAAACAGAGTTGAAGGTGTTCGGCATTCTTGCCAAGACGCAACCGTGCTTCTGAAAAAGCGGAACGAAACCAATTCCATGGCTGCCGTGCGTGTTCGATCGAAAGTATTCCTCCGACGTCCAATATCGCAGACATCAAATTGGCAATGCCTTGCGCGACGCGATCGACAGTGTCGGCAGTGAATTGACCAGACTGCGTTTGCAAATCGACGAGCCTTAAATGGGGTGCCCGCGTTCCAGCCAGCGCGACAGCGGCATTCATGCCTGCAATGAACATCGAGTTGTCGACCGAGAGTACGCCACCTAAACAAGGAAGACTGAGGGCGATATTGAATTGCACATTCGGAAATTGCCTCGCAAGGCCGGCTAATCGAACGGCATTTGGAACAAAATCTAGCCCGCTTTCATACGTACCGAGACACGATTGCCGCAGTTCAATCACACTGAGTCTACAATGCTCGGCC
>CAIJTL010000730.1 GCA_903823545.1 uncultured Planctomycetaceae bacterium | reverse complement strand
GAGTCACTCCCCAAGGCCACCAATCCCTGACCACACTCCTGGCCGCCGCCAACGCCTCGACTACCGAACTCAACATTCTGGCGGCATAAAATGCGCGCAGGAAAACAACAATCTGACAGATAGTAGTACATAATGCCTCAGCCAAATATCAATCGACCGTTCGATTGACGAATCGGTTCAGTGTGGGAGCATAGTTCCATGACGGGACTTTATGACGATGTTTTTGTTGAGGAACTGCGAACAGGTGCTCAGGACCTCGTTGCCGAATGGGGGTTGTCGCCTCGTAGCGTGGTTAGTCTTCTTCATCTCTCCGAGAACGCAACCTTCCGTGTCGACGACCCGGAGACAGGCGCGAGGGTCGTTCTGCGCGTGCACCGTCCGGGTTATCACAATCGTCAGGAGATCGAATCCGAACTGGCTTGGCTTGCTGACCTGATCGACCGCGGCATCGTCAATGCACCCCGCCCGTACCAGACACGCAGCGGCGGCCACATCGCCGAGTTTAAAAATTGCGGAGAGTCTCGGCAGGTGGTTGGCTTTGCGTTTATGCCGGGGCGCGAGCCCTCGCCCACGGATGACCTGTCCGACAGTTTTCGCAGGCTTGGCACCATCACCGCTCGGCTTCACGATCATGCAAGACGCTGGAAATCCCCTGCAGGCTTTCAACGTAAGACTTGGAACTTCGATACAACCATTGGTCGCACACCCTACTGGGGCGACTGGCGAGACGGCTTGGGGCTGACGATCGAAGGTAAAGAGGTGCTTCAACGCACTGCCAAAGCACTCGAGACCAAACTCCACATCTGGGGGACCGGTCCCGAGCGGTTTGGCCTGATCCATGCCGATCTCCGCCTTGCCAATCTCCTGATCGAAGATCAGCAAATTGCGGTGATCGATTTCGACGATTGTGGCTTCGGCTGGTTCGGCTTTGATTTCGCTGCTGCTGTTAGTTTCATTGAGACCGACGACTCGATACCCGATCTGCAAACGGCCTGGGTCGAAGGCTACCGTTGCTGCGCCGAATTCGCTGATGCCGATGTTGCGATGCTCCCTGTGTTTGTAATGCTCCGCCGTTTACAACTGACCGCATGGATCGCCAGCCATTCTGAAACTCCGACCGCCCAAGCGATGGGGGTGGCCTACATCGAGGGAACAATAGAGCTCGCGGATCGTTTTTTGAGTACGACTTGATGACAGACAAAGGTTCCTCGAAATGGCGTTGAAGTCCCGTCCAATCCTCGACATGAACGCCTTCAACGCCGCATCGGACGGCTGTTGCGACCCGCTGCTCGACCGTCGACTTAAAAATTGCGGCGCAGCATCAGTGCTATACTACCGCCGCCCGATCGAGATGGTGCGCGCTCAAGGTGTCTGGATGGAAGCCGCGGACGGCAGCCAATATCTCGACTTCTACAATAATGTGTCATCCGTTGGGCACTGTCATCCTCAAGTAGTCTCCGCCATTTCCGCCCAGGCGGCTCAGCTGAACACGAACACTCGCTACCTTGACCGACGTGTCGAGTCTTACCTGGAGCGTCTGAAGGCAACGCTTCCAACGGAATTGTCCAACGTGGTGATGTGTTGCACGGGTTCGGAGGCCAACGATTTGGCGCTCCGCATTGCGATCAAGGCGACTGGTCGCAGCGGTGTGATCGTGACTGAAACCGCTTATCACGGCAATACCCTTGCGGTGATGGAGATCTCGCCCGCCTCCTACAAACAAGGCGAACCGTCCGAACACGTGCATACCATCCCGGCACCGAGCCGAGTCGCATATGGTAACGATATCGAGGTAGGCTTCGCACAGGCCGTAGAACGCGCCGCACAGACTTTGAAAAGGCGAGGCCATCCACCCGCGGTCTTCATCTGCGATTCGATCTTCTCGTCAGACGGAGTGTTTACCAATCCCACAAAATTCCTTGCAGGCGCAGTCGCCGCCGCGCGCAACGCTGGTAGCCTTTACATCGCCGACGAGGTCCAGCCTGGCTTTGCTCGTACCGGCGACACCTTCTGGGGCTTCGAACGACATGGTGTAATTCCCGACATCGTCACGATGGGAAAACCGATGGGCAACGGCTTCCCTATGGCCGCCCTGGTAACTCACCCGGAACTGCTCGCTATCTTCTGCCGCGATGTCGGCTATTTCAACACATTCGCTGGCAATGCATTGGCCGCTGCCGCCGGCATGGCTGTCCTTGACGTGATCGAAAGTGAGGGTTTGCAGCAGAACGCCACCCGCGTTGGCGCTCATCTGCTGGCTCGCCTTGGGAAGATCGTCACCGACGATCCCCGCGTTGTTGAGGTCCGCGGCGCAGGCCTGTTTCTGGGCATCGATCTCTGCCAACCAGATGATCCTGGCAGTCCAAACCCCGCATTGGCAGCTGAGTTGATCAATGCTCTGAGAGACCGCCATGTGCTGATCGGAGCCACGGGCTGTTACGGCCAGACCCTTAAGGTTCGCCCGCCACTCTGCCTGACCACGACTGAGGCTGATCTTTTTGTCGACGCCCTCAGCGACTCGCTTGCTGTCACCTGAAGTCTCCGCTTTGTAGGCGGTCGGCTCAAACACTATTTTCGGAGAGGGGCATATAGGCCTGTGTTGTCGGTGAAATCAGTCGCATCATCAGAGCCAAAGGCAAGGTCCGCGGATTTCAGGCAATTGGCCTGAGCCGGACGGGGCAGTCGATCACGGCCAGCGCGTATCAAAGGTGTTGACCTGTGAGGACTTCCGCAAGGAAGTCGTCGTTCCAGCCAGCGATTTGCATCTTGCCTCGCAAACTTTCTTTGAGCGGATGGTGCTTGAGTCGCGTGATGGCGAAGCGTCGTAGCCAGCTCAGGTTGTTGCCGAGGGTTCGTTCTCGCGTGCGGCTGTCGTCTTCGCGGAAGTTCACGTCGAGCACCCAGTGCATGGACTCGATGCCCCAGTGGCCGCGAACCGCTTCGCCGAAACGCGGGCCGCTCAGGTAGCGGCTGAGGATGTAGTACCGCACGTCGTGTGTCTCGCGGCCATCGGCATGGATCGTGAGACGCACCGCATAGCCGATGGCTTTGATCCACGGCCACTCCTTCTTCAAGGCGAAGTCCTGGGGAATCTTGGTGACGAGGTAGGCGCGTTCGTCGATGCGGCCGTGGCCCACGTCCTCGGTTTCGTGCTCGCGATAACGCAATTCTTCCAGGTCGAGTTCCAGGTGCTCGCAGAAGAAATCCCGGATCGTTTGAAGCAGCTTGCGCTGATTGTCTTTCACGGCAATCACGAAGTGCCCTTTCTCAGTCACGATCTGTTTAGCGATCGCCTTCTGACAGCCGATGGCGTCAATAGTGACGATCGAGTTGCTGAGGTCCAGGCGTGTCAATAACTCAGGAATCGCCGTGATTTCGTTGGATTTGTCATCGGTGGCGACTTGCCCCAGCGAGATCCCCTGCTCACTGGCCCACGCACTGACGATGTGCAGTGGTCCCCAATCTTTGGAAGCGTCATGCGAACGCCGACAACACTTGCCGTCGATCGCCACCAGCCGTCGTTGCCCGGTGGCATCGGCCTCGACACCACTGGCGATCCACTCTTCGAAACACTTCTGGAAAGCCTCTGGTTTGAGGATCATCAGCAGACGACGAAGACAGTCGCGCGACGGGATGCCGTGCGGCAGCGCGAGATGCTTGGCCAACCACTCGTGCTTGGACTTGGCCCAACGATGAATGGCCGTCGGGCCACTCGCGCCACACAAGATGCCGCAGATGTTGATGACAACAATGTCCACCAGCAGATGCTTCCGATTCCGCGTGTGACGCGGATCTGTCAGCGACTCGAAATGCGACCCGAGAGAACCGACATCCACACTCAACTCAGCCACGCGACACCTCCTGGTCTGGTCTCCTGCGCACCCGCCCGCAGTCACAAGACCAGCGAACTCACGCAGACTCATTCCAGGAGAGAGATAACACACCAACAACGAAAGCGCCAGCTTGCTTAAACTACCCAGCTATGCGCGATGGCCTTGCTTGCCTAAACGTGAGTTTCGGGACACAAGATTCTTGATTAGACCCTACTTTCATGGGAAGAAGGGGGAGTATGCGCCGTCATGGAAGTTTTGATCCCATGTCGTGTCGCGAGCGGCGGTCCAGGAGGGGGTGCCGGTTGTTTCGATTTTGACGGATGTATTAACCCCTGATACCTGTTTGATCGTGTGCATCAAAGCGAGTTGTTTGTGACACCGGGCCAGTCACGAACGCTTGAGTTTCCCCTCCAGTCGTGAGCCCAGATTCTTGAACTGAGCGAACATGCTGTTGAGCGCGAGCCAAGCGTGGAGCACGTTTTCGACGTCCGCGAACCCATCACCCCATCGAGCTTGCCTCGGTGGAAATGCCGCCATACCAACCCGAAGCGTCAGCGAGGGCGAACGCTTAGCCGACGGCATTGGCAACGGAACTGATTGGAGCACTCGCCCTCGCTCACGCTTCGGGTTAGTCACTCAGGGCGTGCCGCCCAACGACTGATTCCCAGTTTCTGACCACTGACCACTGACAATTAACTTTCACTTTCAACTTTCACACTCTCTTTCACTTTAACCACCTCGGAGATTTCCACATGTTGCTTTCCCGCTGGCTGAATGCGTTCACAAGTCGTTTGTCGGTTCGTGGCAAGAAGAATGGTTTAGGGGTGCGACGCAGTGCGGGACGTGGGACAGCGAAGGCCACTCAGACCGCCTCGTGGTTTGTGGGACCGAATGGCTCGGGGAATTCCGCGGAGTTCAGTTCGGCTGTGGAGCGGTTGGAAGATCGTCTGGTGTTGACCTCGCTCGATTTCGGCGACGCACCGGACTCTTACGGAACGCTGCTAGCGAGTAACGGTGCGCGGCACGAAACCGGTGGCGCGTCTCTGGGTGCTAAGGTTGATCTCGAGGACGATGGCCTACCCAATGCGAGCGCAACGGGTGACGACATTAATGTTGGCGTTCTTGGCGGTGCCGCAGTCGCAACCTATGCCACTTCGACGCCGGCCTACAATTTTGTCAATATTTCCGGCAGCGGGACGGCGGTCGCGCTGGGTGACGACGGATTCAGTTCGTCGATTTCGCTCCCGTTCAATTTCGACTTCTTTGGCGACCCGAAGACCGCCATCTTCATCTCGTCGGACGGTTACCTGTCGTTCTCAGGTGACAATTCTGACTTTTCACCGGATTCGATC
This sequence comes from uncultured Planctomycetaceae bacterium, assembly GCA_903823545.1. Lineage (GTDB taxonomy): Bacteria > Planctomycetota > Planctomycetia > Planctomycetales > Planctomycetaceae > SXKJ01. The sequence continues at coordinate 395 of CAIJTL010000730.1, read as the reverse complement.
CCCAACAGCGACACCCCTAACGATTTCATTGCAGGTTTGTGGACTGATCTTGATCCGTCTCTTGGTGGCACAGTCACTTACCAACCAATGGGATCAGTGGGCAGCCGGGTCTTCATTGTTCAATTTGACAACATCCAACACTTCGGGAGCGGCAACGCGGTCACGTTCCAATTCAAGTTGTTTGAAGGTACCGACAAAATTGAAGTGCATTACCAATCGGCACCCACGGATGGAGATACTCGGGTCGCCGGTGTTGAGAATTCAGATGGCACTGTTGGCGTGGAATTCTTCGGCGGCGAGGGAGCCATTCCCTTCAACTCCGCAGTGCTTTACACGCCGGCGACTGGGAACGTGCCGTCCGTTGGCGATGACGAAGAAGGTATCACGTTCCTGTC
>CAIJTL010000729.1 GCA_903823545.1 uncultured Planctomycetaceae bacterium | reverse complement strand
CGGGATGGAATCCCAACCTACAAAATCGGACGTTGGCTCGGATCAGGTATTTCTCCAAAACGATGTCTAAACCGGTTTCCTCTTTCGCTTCTCGGATCGCTCCTTCGTCAAACGATTCGCCTACTTCAACCCCTCCTGACGGCGTGCGGTAGGCTCCGAGCGGATAACTCGGCTTGCGAATCACCACGATGTTTCGCTCATCGTCGACGATTACGAGCGTCACGTCGTGGCAGCGTCCATTCTTTTGCCCCAGTCGAACAACGCTGAGTTGCTGGGGCGTCATCTCGTACTCTCGCGCGATCTCAACCGGTGTGCCGTAGCGTTGTTCGACATCTCGGATGATTTCGGTGGATACGTACATAGATTGTCCTAGCCCACGCTGCCTTCCATTTGCAGTTCGATGAGGCGGTTCATTTCGACGGCGTATTCCATCGGCAGTTCTTTGACGAGCGGCTCAATAAAGCCGGTCACGATCATGGCCGAGGCTTCTGCTTCGGTCATGCCGCGGCTCATAAGATAGAAGAGTTGCTCTTCGCCGATCTTCGAGACGCTTGCCTCGTGCTCGATCGAAATCTGGTCGTCTTCAGCTTCGATGTACGGGTACGTGTCGCTGCGGCTTTTGCTGTCGAGGATCAACGCGTCGCAGACGACGTTTGATTTGCAGTTAGTGGCACCTTTTTCGACTTTGACCAAGCCACGATAGCTGGCTCGACCGCTCCCTTTCGAGATGCTCTTCGAGACGACGCGACTCGACGTGTTCGGAGCACAGTGAACCATCTTCGCTCCGGCGTCTTGATGCTGGCCATTGTTCGCGAACGCGATTGACAGCGTCTCGCCGCGAGCCCCTGGTTCCATCAAGTAGATGGCGGGGTATTTCATTGTCAGCTTCGATCCGAGGTTACCGTCTACCCATTCCATCAGAGAATCGCCGTAGGCCATCGCTCGCTTGGTGACGAGATTGAAGACGTTGTTCGACCAGTTTTGGATTGTCGTGTAACGGAACCGACCGCCTCGTTTGACAACGATCTCAACGACCGCCGAGTGCAGGCTGTCGCTACTGTAGGTCGGAGCTGTGCAGCCTTCGACGTAATGCGCCGACGCCCCTTCATCAACGATGATCAGCGTCCGCTCGAACTGTCCCATGTTCTCGGAGTTGATGCGGAAGTACGCCTGCAACGGGAAGTCGATCTTCACTCCTGGCGGTACGTAGATGAACGACCCACCCGACCAGACGGCTGAATTGAGGGCCGCGAACTTGTTGTCGTTCGCCGGGATGATCTTGCCAAAGTACTCGCGGAACAGGTCCGGATGATCGCGTAGTGCCGAGTCTGTATCGGTGAAGATCACACCCTGTTTTTCGAGGTCTTCCTGCAGGCTGCCGTAGATGACTTCAGACTCGTACTGCGCCTTCACGCCAGCGAGATATTTCTTTTCGGCCTCTGGAATGCCCAGTCGGTCGTAAGTCTTGCGGATGTCGTCGGGCACATCTTCCCAACTCTTCTCCAGATTGGCCGCCGCCTTCATGTAGTAGAAGATGTTTTGGAAGTCGATCTCTTCCAAATCACCACCCCAATGCGGCATCGGCTTTTCGAAGAATGTTTCGAGCGAACTGATGCGGAAGTCCCGCATCCACTTCGGCTCCTTCTTCAATTCGGAGATCTGATAAACGATCTCACGATCAAGGCCGCGACGGCTCTTAAAAACATAGTTGTCGGTCGAGTCGTGGAACCCGAATTGGTAATCGCCGACGCCGACATCCTGATCTTCACGTTCTTGAACTGCTACGTCAGTGCTCATGATTGATTGCTTTCTGGAGTTTGGTGTTTCTGCACCGCAATCCAAAGTTATGCCTTAACGGTAACCGCTTCTTGTTCTGCTGCTTCTGTGGGATGTCGCTCTCTCACCGCTGCGTAGCCGTTGGCGTGCAGGTCGTGAGCAAGTGAAGCATCTCCGGTTTCGACGATCTTTCCTGCGAGCATCACATGCGTGAAGCTCGGCTTGTTGAATTCGAGCAGGCGTTCGTGGTGCGTGATGATCAGCACGCCCATGTGCGGGCCGTGCAGTTTGTTGATCCCTTCGCTGACCGCTCGGACGGCGTCGCTGTCGAGGCCGCTGTCGGTTTCGTCGAGGATCGCGAAACGCGGACGCAGCAGCGACAACTGCAAAATCTCCATCCGCTTCTTCTCGCCGCCACTGAAGCCGTCGTTGAGGTAGCGCCTAGCGAACTCGCTGTCGATGTCGATCTCAGACATCCGATCCTTGAGTTCCTTGCGGAAATCCTTCATCGGGATCAGCCCCTCGCCTTCTTTGCGGTCGGGGTTGCGGACGTTCGAGACCGCGTGCCGCAGGAAGTCGGAGACCTTCACACCCGGAATCGTCACCGGGTACTGAAACGCCAGAAAGATACCCAGCCGTGCTCGCTGGCAGGGGTCCAACTCCAGCACGTTGATGCCGTCGAGTTCAATCGACCCGCCGGTGATTTCGTATTTCGGATGCCCGGCGACGACGTAGGCCAGAGTGCTCTTGCCGCACCCGTTGGGCCCCATCAAGGCATGAATCTCCCCCTGCCGAATCTCCAGGTTCACCCCCTTGAGAATCGGCTTGCCATCCACGGCGACTCGCAGGTCGCAGATCTTCAAAATCGCGCTCATTGGTTTGTCATCTTCTTCCGAAAGAACTCGGTTAACGATCCAGAATGGCCGCCAACAATACTGTGGCCATGTGGTCTGATTGGTCTTTCTCGCTAGTCAATTTTGTAGAAGTCTCAAGCAACGCCTCTCGACGTAAGAATCCGCAATTGCGATCAAGGTAGTCGCGGATTGCGTCGATTACTTCGCGTTCTTCAAGACTATCTCGCGGAAGCGAACTCGCTCCGGTCATACTGGGGTAACCTACGCCGATAAACATCTCTCGCTCAGACTTGGTCTTTGGTATCCGAGCATCCAAACCTATTTCGAGTATCGTGCCGTCCTCTAAGGCTACTCGGCACGAAACTGTTCCGCCGTCTGCTGCGATCGCTCCATCAAGAAACTTCGAGATCTTCATACCATGCGACTTTGAAAGATTATTCCGCCTCACCGCGGGACTGCGAACTCACACATTCAATACACTCGGCACTGCAGCCACACCGCTGTGGTGTGGGACGGGGAGGACTTCGGTCATCCCTTTGCCGAGCTTGCGGGCCTTGATCTTGTCTTGAATCCGCATGATCCCTTCGAGCAGAGCCTCCGGACGGGGCGGGCAGCCGGGGACGTACACATCGACCGGCACGACCAGATCAACTCCCTTGACGACGTGATAGCCCCACTTGAAGTACGGGCCGCCGCCGACCGTGCAGGCACCCATCGCGATCACGTACTTCGGATCGGGCATCTGCTCGTAGAGCCGCCGCACGCGGCTGGCCATTTTGTAGGTGACGGTCCCGGCCACGATCATCAAGTCCGCTTGCCGAGGACTCGCGCGGAACGCCCCGGCACCGAAGCGGTCCAGGTCGAAGCGGCTGGCTCCGACGGCCATCATCTCGATCGCACAGCAGGCCAAGCCGAACGTCATCGGCCACACACTGGACTCCTTCGCCCAGTTCATCGCCTGCTCCAGCGTCGAGACAATCACGTTCTCTTCAAAGCGTCCTTCGATCCAACTGCTCATGATCACTGTTCCGTTGTGGTTTGTGTTTTGCTTCGTGGCGGATGCGTCCCGCATCCTTCCGACGCGAGACGGGTCAGCCACGGTCGAGCCGCAAACTCTAGCGACACGATCCCGTCCTGCAATCGACTCAACCGGCAACCAACTCCTCGGTTTGCTGCGGATGAAATTCACAACAATGATGTCCGTCTCGGCAGCACTTCGTGAGCACCATTTGCGTGCCGAGCACCTCTTGAAAAACTTCCTGTTCGAGATCGCAAATCCCAGCGTCATTCGCGGCGAGTTCCTGATAAGGGCAACTGTTTTCGCGAAGAATTGGGAAGTCACCGGAGTCATCAACCTCCACGTCAAATCCGCGATCTGCGAGAGACACTTGTAACTGACGCAGCCGATCGGTGAGTGATCGCGACTGATCTGTCCGACCATAACGCTGTACCATCGATTCGCGGACTCGTCGCACAACTCGCTCGCGCAACACTGGCTCTTCGATGCTCTGCATTTCCTGCCACAAGATCAGGGCCAGATCGCTGTAGTTTTCGCCGAGCTGTTTCAGCCCCGATTCAGACACTTGATAGACGTAGTGCGGTCGCCCGCGCCCGCTTGGAACAATGACTCGTGAAACGAACCCTTGATCCTGGAGTCGAACCAATCGTTGGCGCACCGCCGTTGCAGTGACACCGACCGCCTCACAAATCTCAGAAACCGTACCCGAACCGAGCCGATGGAGCTGGTCCAAGAATTGGCGATCACTGGATTCGAGTGCGACTTTCATGGCTAAACTGCTCGTGATTGTTGAGGTTGCGGCGAAAACGAATCGCGTAGCTCCTCGAACAACGACGAACGTTATCGTCGCTTTTGACTTTTGACAACCAAAGCTGTCAAAAAAGGCCGGCTCTTTTGAAATCGCCCAAATACCAACAAAAAGGCTGCCGCAACATGACGTCACGACAGCCTTGAACCCACCAGTCCTAAAAAGCCTCAGCGCGTTTCTCGAACAGAGCCTATTGTCCGCTTCGAGTTTTCATGAACCTCAATGCGTTAGTGGCCAGTGTCAGTTCGTCGGTAAACATTCGACGCCAGATTTTGGTAGCGGCGGCGAGGGCCGGAAGCGCGAGGCCGAAGGCTTCGACCATGAGCCAGCCGTCGTAATTGACCTCTTTGAGTGCCTTCCAGGTTTCGTCCCAATTCACGCCACCTTCGCCCGGTGTCGAGCGGTCGTTCTCGCTGATATGCACGTGGGCTATTTGGTCGATCGACGTCTTGAGTGCGGTTGTGATGCACTTCTCTTCGATGTTGGCGTGGAACGTGTCATACATTGTTTTGACGTGTGAGTGGTTGACCTCACGACAAAACCTCGCAGCGTCGGGAACGCTGTTGAGGAAGTAGCATTCAAAGCGATTCAGCGATTCGACGACGAGCGTGACGTTGGCTTGCTTCGCGTAGTCGCCCGCCTTGGTGAGGATTTCTTTCGCCCAAGTCCATTCATCTGCGGTGGGGCCTTGGCCCGTGAAGCTGCCGAGTGCCGAGTGAATCGGGCCGCACAAATGAGTGACTCCCGCAGCGTGGCAGCAGTCGATGGCCTTCTTGAGGTTGTCGAGCCCCGCTTGGCGAATCGTCGCATCGGAGGAAATCGGATTTGCGGCGTCGGTGCTGACCGTCACAGCGGTACGTTGCAGCCCGGTATCAGTCAGTTTTTTGCCCAGCTTCGCGAAGTGATCCACATTCATATCGAAGATGGGGAGCTCGACTCCGTCGTACCCGATCTTCTTGAGCGAGTCGAGAATGCCATAGTGCGACT
>CAIJTL010000728.1 GCA_903823545.1 uncultured Planctomycetaceae bacterium | reverse complement strand
CCGGCTTCAGAGTCTTCTTCCCGTTGACGCCAACAATGACATCAGCCCGATTCACGTCGCGCGACTCAAACGTTACGAAGCCGCGTTTGTTGCGAACAATTTCCGGGCCGCGCAGGCCCGCTTTGGCAGCAGGGCCATCGGGGACCAGAGTAATAATGCGAAGACCTTCTTCCAGTTTGGCGACTTCATCAATCCCAAACTCGGGGCGAATGAATCGCCCGTGTTCGATTAATTCCGGTACGACGCGAGCCACGAGGTTTGAGGGAATTGCAAAGCCGATCCCGGAGTTTTGGCCGGTCTTGCTGGCAATGGCGGTATTCATCCCGATGACTTCGCCATGAGAATTCATTAAGGGACCACCGGAGTTCCCGGGATTGATCGCCGCATCAATTTGAATGACAGACTTGATCGAGCGGGCTCGCGTGACAGGCAGTGTTCGATCCAGACTGGAAATAATCCCGGTCGTCATAGTTCGCTCGAGACCGAATGGATTGCCGATCGCGAACACTCGCATGCCAACTTTCAGGCTGGAGGAATCGGCAAAACGCACGGGGATCAGTTTCTCGGGAGGGGCTTTGATGCGGACGACGGCCATATCATTGATCGGGTCCGCACCGACAACATCCGCTTCAAACTCTTCGCCATCGTGCAGCGTAACGAGAACTCGCTGAGCTCCCTCGATGACGTGATTGTTCGTCAGGATATGACCGTTCTGGTCGAGGATAAATCCGGACCCGGAATCCTCCGTTGGGTTCTCCCCGAAGAATCCGCGAGCTGCACCGATGCGAGTCCCAATATTCGCAACGCTGCGGTTATTCGTTTCATAAACATAAGTCGACACCGCCTCGTCGGGAGCCAGTCCCTGAGTGTTGTAGACTCGCGGCGGTGCGATTTCGCTGAGAGAGTCAACGGGGACAGTTTCGTCCTGAGGTTCGCTGGGATACGAAACAGCCTGCTCGACAGGGCGATTTTTTCGCGCGATCGTGGAAAGATCGCGTGGAAAACGATCCTGCTGTGCCGCTGCAACGGTGAGCGTGCCAACTCCGGATTGCAGCCAGAACACGAGGCAGCCACCAAGAATTGAAGAAATCACACATAAGGCAGCGTTCTTCATCGCTGCTCCTCCTGAAGTACGATTACAGTTCAAAACGTGTCCTATGACATTTCTTTATTCTTCGCGCGGCATCAACTGAGGCGAGGTGTTCGCCGGGTATATCATCTGAATCATTACCTCAATTATGGCCGCGCAAAGAATTGTGGCCGCGCAAAGAATAAGTGATCAGCTCAAGCCAACATTCCGCTTTGACCGGGCGGGACTTTATCAGACCACCTCAATTTCAGAAAACCCCGAATGAACACGATGCTGACCCCATACGACGTTGCCGTCTGTGCCGCACAGGAAGCTGGCAAAGTTCTCGCACGATATTTTCACGAGGGTTTTGAGGTCCGAAATAAAGGAGTCGCGGATCTGGTCACGGATGCTGATGTTGCCGCCGAGCGACGAATCGCGGAAATCATTCACAGTGCTTTCCCGGATCAAGATCGGAAGAGCACACGTCTGAACTCCAGTCACGAATTCGTAT
>CAIJTL010000727.1 GCA_903823545.1 uncultured Planctomycetaceae bacterium | reverse complement strand
ATCGAGCCGACACGGCGTCATCCGAGCTTGTTCGAGCCGGTCCACGGTTCCGCGCCGGACATCATGGGGAAGGGGATCGCCAACCCGCTCGCCGCAATCCTGTCGGCAGCGATGATGCTCGACCATCTCGGTGAGCTGGCAGCATCGCAAGCGATCCACGCTGCGGTCTCGGAACTCCTTCGCACGCGAGGCCCCCGCACTCCGGACCTCGGCGGAACCGCGAAGACGCACGAAGTGGGTGAGGCTGTCTCGCGGTTGATCGAACAGGTTTGATGGACCGAGTTCGGTGCGCGACAGGATTTGTTGGTGGCGTGCGGCGACTACTGGTCGAACAGCGTTGTATTGCGGGGTTCATCACTAGCCCGACGCGCAAGTTTTGAAGTTGCGCTCTTTGGTTCTGGATTTAGGCGGGGGTTCGGTATTCGTTGGGTAAAGCGGCGGTGAGGAGGCGTTTGAGTTTTTGGATGCCGCCGACGGATTTCAGGCGGTCGGCGAGGTATTTCAGTTCGCGGCCGGCGGACGCTTGGCGGAACCCCGAGCAGAGGCCGTGCAGGCGTTGGCGCTGCCACCAGCGTCGGGCGTCCGGGGGGACGCGGCGGTCGGTCAGGTGTTGGGCGCGTTCGTACTCCAGGAACAGGACCGTGGTGATGGCGATCTCGGCCCAGGCGCGGACCGCCGCGAAATCTTGGAAGCGGTACTGGTGGAAGCCGAGCGTGGACTTCAGTTCCTTGAAGAACAGTTCGATCTGCCAGCGCAGCGAGTAGAGTTCGATCACTTCGGTGACACTCATTCCGGTGGCGTTGGTCATCAGGATTTTCACATCGTCGGGCGTCGCTGTTTTGAGGTGCTGTTTCGTTGTCGAAAAGACCAGTTGCACGTCGCCCACGCGACGTACGGCCGATCGTTCCTGATGCGCGTAAAAGACGCGAGGCTTCTGTTTCGGCCCGATGCGCCATTGAGAAAGCCGCCGGTAACCGGCGTGTGTTCCCGTGGACATCCGCAGCCTGATCGTTTTCAGCGACAGACGGGTCCAATCCTTCAGACGAGAACGCACCTGCGGACGGTGCCCCTGCGGTCCTTCGTAAACGCGTTCCGGGTTGGCCGGAACAATCCAAATGTAGCCCTTCTCGCGACACGCCTGCTGCACGACATCCGCGTCGTAGGCCGTGTCGCCCAGCACCACCACGTCGGCTCCCGCAGGCAGAGGCAGGCCGCGAATCAGCTCCGCCGCCGACTCGGCCGTCGTCCGATGCGTGATCCCCTTTTCGCGACAATACTCCTTGGTGTAATGGGGAATCTGAAACGGGATGCGGAGGCCCGACGGCGTGATCAGCAACCCAAACGTAAAGGTGTGACATTTCTTGCGGACCACCTTCTTCGCGTTGTAACGCCGCCCCTGCTTCGGCCGACGCTGGCGGTTCCCCGTGCTGTGAGTGTTCTGAGTCTTCGCCCCCGCCTGACTGACCAGCGTCGCATCCACGATGAACATGAACCGACCCCGCCCCGCCTCCTTCGCCAAGAGCGCCTTCCGCAACGGCGTGTTGAAGTCGATCTTCTGCCACCGCGGCCGCGCCAGAAACCGCGTCAGCTCCCCTCGATGCACCGTCTCCGACGCCACGCTCCCCGCCGCCGCCGAACACGACATCCGCCCCCGATGCCAGACAAACGCCAGCACCATCCGCAGCACCATCCCCAACGCCAACGGCTCCAATTCCGTCAACGCCAGGAAACACTTGAGAGTCCGCACCGATTCCGACACCATGACCATCGCGAGTCCTTCCTGTGACCTGGTGATAATTCCAAGATCCAGTCATGGGACAGGACTCGCTTTCTTGCAAGACCAACTTCATACGCCCGAACCAATTAGCGCAACTTCAAAAAGCGTGAGCGAGGAGGAGAGTCGAGCAGTACCCGTCCTCGCTCACGCTTCGGGTTGGTGTTGATGGGATCGCCAGTGGAGACATCAACAGATGCCTCAAACAGGGAGGCCACATGACGGAAGAAGAGCGACTGCTTCAGAAGCTCCAAAAACTGGAAGCGCTTTTCGCGGGGGCTTACGCACAGGGCGAACGCGATGCGGCCGCGAACGCGATGGACCAGATCAAGGCTCGTTTGGAAGGGTTTCGCCAGAGCGATCCACCGGTCGAATACACCTTTACCCTGCAAGATGCTTGGTCCCGCAAGCTGATGCTGGCACTGATGCGGAGATACGGGATCGAGCCTTATCGCTATCGACGACAGCGGCACACGACGGTTGTGGCCAAAGTCCCCGCGTCATTCGTCGATCAAACACTTTGGCCCGAGTTTCAGCAATTCTCTGAAATATTGAAGACTTACTTGGACGCCGTGACCGACCGCATCATTGGT
>CAIJTL010000726.1 GCA_903823545.1 uncultured Planctomycetaceae bacterium | reverse complement strand
GCGCGGGCAGTGAAGTCGAGATCTTCATGAAGTTTCGAACCTTCAAGGGGCCGTTCGTCTTCCACTGTCACAACCTCGAGCACGAAGACATGCGGATGATGTTCAACTTTGATCCCCGCGTGGAGCCGACCGAATCGCCACAGCAGATTCAGCAAAACTTCCCGTAGAGAAGTCGCTCCGCAACTCCAATCCGAGTGTGGAGCAATCCAGTGACGACTTATCGCCAACCAAACCCACCCCGTTAGTCGGGGTGGTTCATTGGCTTCTTTGAGATTTGTACTCCGAGGCTTGATGTCTGATTGGAAGGAATTTGCCATGAAACACATGAAACGACTGTCGCGCGTTGCGCTCTGTCTCTTGCCAATTGTCGCTATCGCGAGCTGTTCGTCATCCACAAGCCCGTTGACGATCCTCTCGCACGACGAAGGTTCGCAAACACTAGCCTCGCTCTCGTCGGAAACTCGGCTGGCCGAGATCAACCGCGAACGAGTCGCGTCGCTGTCGTCCGAACCGGTTCCTTCAGCCACCGGGCAACGAGCGAGTTCAAAATTTCCGAACGCGGTGCTCATCGATCAGCATGGTCGCCAACTGAAGTTCTACGACGACATCGTCAAAGATCATCCGGTTTGCGTAAACGTGTTCTACACCCGCTGCCAAGGATCATGCCCCGGCACGACTCAGAAAATGCGTTCGCTGCGACACCGCTTGAAAGACGAGTTTGGTTCGGAGATGCGTTTCATCTCGCTCAGCCTCGAACCTGATGTGGACACGCCCAAAGAGTTGCAGGACTACATGACGTTGTTCGAGATTGAGAACGACCCCGCTCTTCCTGAATGGTTATTCCTGACCGGCCAACCGGAAGACATCGAATCCTTGCGCCGCGCATTCGGTCTCTATGAACGCGACCCCGAACTCGACCGCGACAAAACTCAACATGCCGCCACACTCACGTTCGGCAACGACCGCACCAATCGTTGGGCCGCACTCCCCGTCGGCTCCAGCATGGACGATCTCGTTACCACCATCACCCGCATCACCGGCAACACTAACCGCCAACGCTTCGGACAGACGGTTCTCTTGTCGTCACTTGATTCCGATGTTTCTGAATTGAGCACGACCTGTCTCTCACCAACGAATTCAACCAAGAACAAGTGCCGTTGCCAGAAATGAGCCGAATACCAATTGTGTCATACTTCGCACGGTCATGAGTGAGATGTTTAACCGCAACGCCATCGGCATGCGTGCCCACGCCGATGGCGTTGGTGTTAAACAGGCAAACGTCTCATCTGAGGCCGTGCGAGGTATACGTGGACCGACCTCTCACAGGCTCACCACGCGGCTCAAACCACAATTGGAGAACTTCGTACGGTTGAAGTCGATCTTTGACAGACGGCTATCTTCCCTCTGGTCCAAAATCAGCCAGATGATCGAGCCTCACCCAAGCCTCAAATTCAGGCTCGCCGCCATTTCTGTGGTGCACGCGACTCGCGTGCAACGGATTCAACGACAGACTCTGCACGCCAACCGCTTGCGCCACAATTTTCAACACCAATGGCGCAGAGCGCAAATTCATTGCTCAGCAGTCCTGAACCCACGAAGCATCTCCCCCTTTTTCGAGAAACGTGGTATGCCCGTGGATTGGCAACAGCGAGGCCGTCGCGAAAAAGCACTATCTCCAAGTTCGAGATGAGGACTTCGCAAAGGCGCTGCATATTCCGTTGCAGTCACCTCCCGCAGACACCAGTAACGAGCCGTGTCGCGTTCAGGTCGCTCTTCAACAAAACCCTGAAAACGCCGAGAAATACGGCAAATCCAGTGGTGTGAACAAAATAACCACGGGAGCGGATGGGAATCGAACCCACCCGGCGACTTTTCAGCCGCCACACTGGGTTTGAAGTCCAGGTCGGTCACCAGATCCGAGTACGCTCCCGAAGGACTCACAGGCTACTTGTTGAGTCCGCTCGTCGCTACCGAGCAGACACGACTTCGCAGTGATACTCGCAGACTTGAGACAACTTCAAGTGACGCAACTTTGTCTGAACTAGAACGGCATTCAACGTCGCGATACCGTGCGTCGTGTTCTTTATGTGTTATTTGTTTTTGTGTGTCATTCACAACGTCTTGTGGAATTCGATTTCATGTCCAACGAGCAAATGAATCCAGATATTCCGAACGAATTCGTGCGGCCAAGCAATGCTGGGCAGGTCTTTCTTTTTTTGATCGCGTTGGCAGCCATCGTTGCATTCGTTCCGTGGTTGGCGATGAAGCGTGGGGAGCGATTCGCGGTGAAGGTGAGCCCACCGATTCAGGCCGAGGGGTGGCTCAATGGGGATGCCCCGACAACGGAGTCACTAGAGGGGAAAGTCGTCTTGATGCATGCTTGGGCGACTTGGTGTGGGCCCTGTAGGCAGTTCACTCCCATTCTCGTTGATTTGCATGAGCAATACTCGAATCGAGGTGTGGTCTTTGTTGGCCTCACGAATGAAGAGAGCTTCGAGTTGAACGCCATTAAGAAGTATGTCGAGAAAGCGAAAATCTCTTGGCTCATTGGATACGGTGCTGGAGACACGCTCGCGAATTTCGGCAATCGATACCTGCCAACAGCATACGTGATCGGGGCAGACGGGATGTTACTTTGGAACTCTGAAAACGGCGGCTCGATTAAGGAAGTACTTGATTCTGCGCTCGAGTCGGCGAAAGCCAGAAGTCCAAAAGAGTGATCGTCAAATGCGTTTGTCGTCGCAGCAACTCGGGCGCAGACGAATCCTCCAAGTTGGCAGTATTGGATTGACCGGGCTCTGTTTGAGTCAGTCCATTCTCGCCACCGAACGGCTTTCGTTACCCCGATTAGATTCGAGCAGATCGCCACGTGCTAAATCCGTTTTGTTGATCTATCTCGATGGCGGACCGAGCCACATTGATTTGTTTGATCTCAAGCCCGACGCACCTGCGCAGATTCGCGGACCGTATCAGCCAATACCAACCAATGTCCCAGGCCTGTCGATCGGCGAATTGATGCCGCAAGTTGCTCGACACGCCCAGCATCTGTTTCAAGTCCGTTCGGTCCGTCACGAAGAAGGGGTTCACGATCCGGCGGTTTATCAGATGCTGACCGGCTACAAGCACGTGAGCTCTGCGGGCGGATTGAAGGTGGAGCCAACCGATCTGCCGCATATTAGCAGTGCCTTGTTGCAGGCTGATCGAACTTTTGGCGCGATGCCTAAAGCGATTCAACTTCCTGAAATCATGAAGATGGAATCGCGAGTGCTTCCCGGTCAAAGCGGTGGAATCCTCGGTCCATCCTTCGATCCGTTTCTGGTTGATGTTTCCATGAGCGGTGTTGTCAGAAAGCCAGAGCTTTATCGGCCTCACGATGTTTCCGTTGATCGGCTGCATCGTCGAACGATCCTGCTACGCGAATTCGATGGCGACTTGGAACGAATTCGAAACATCGGGGTCGATCGGCTCGATCAATATCAGCAGCAAGCTCTTTCGATTCTTGAATCGTCAGCCGTTCAAAAAGCGTTTGACATCGAAGGCGAAACGCCTGCGACACACGAACGATACGGCCGACATCGCCACGGACAGTCCGTTTTGTTGGCTCGACGGCTGATCGAAGCGGGAGCGAAGTTCGTCACTGTTTATTGGGGGCACGAGGATCAAGATTGGGTTGATGGACGAGGCCCCCGTCCGGCTAATAACCCTTGGGATACGCACCGAAACCACTTTCCGTTACTCAGCCAGACGCTCGCACCGCGAGCCGATCAAACGCTTGCCGCGTTGCTTGATGATTTGAGTCAGCGAGGATTACTCAGCGAAACATTGGTTGTTTGGATGGGTGACTTCGGGCGGACACCGCGAATCTCAAAACCGTGGGGAAGCCGCGATCATTGGCCACGAGCGAACACTGTCCTGCTTGCGGGAGCGGGATTGCCCGGTGGGACGGTTTTCGGTGCGACAGATCGGCACGCTGCCGAAGTGATTTCTGACCCAGTCTCGCCGGCCGACCTCACCGCGACGATGTCGGCGGCGTTGGGGATTGAGCCGTCGCAAAATGTTTTTGATGCCGAAGGAAAACCGCATCGGATTTCACAAGGTCGGTCTTTATTTGACCTGATTTAATTCAGCCAACAAAAAAGCCAGGCGGTGAAAGCGACCTCCTTCCGCACCTGGAAGCACATTGCTTATGGCTGCTTCGGTTAGGATCTGACCCGGTTCACACGGCCCCACCACAGTCAGAGGTCGCCTTCCCCGCCTGGCGAAGGTGAGCGGGCATTATCGGGGAACTCGATCCCCCGTCAAGGAGCCTGGCGTTGATAAATCGCTCGGTGGCAAATGTCGGAGCGGTCGGTATCGTGCGGAGAGACGGGACGAATGAAGAGTTGAAGTCACCGATTTCAAGACTCAATTCATCGAACCACAACAACTCAAGTCAACCAGCACTCAACGACTCGAAAGGAAATGCTCATGTCCGACCGACTCGAACGCCGTGATTTTTTGGAAACACTCGGTGCGACTGCTGCCGGTGTGCTCACTGCCGGATACACGGCAACTGCGAAAGGGTTCGCGGCCAATGAGACAATCAATGTCGGCTGCATCGGTACCGGAGGTCGCTGTCGTCGATTGATGGAATCGTTGCGAACGATTCCTGGAGTCAAGATCGTCGGGGTGTGCGACGTCTGGGACACGGCACTCGAAGCAGGCAAGAAGCTGGCGGAACCGAATGCGTTTTCGACAAAGGACTATCGAGCGGTGCTCGATCGCAAAGACATTGATGCGGTGTTGAT
>CAIJTL010000725.1 GCA_903823545.1 uncultured Planctomycetaceae bacterium | reverse complement strand
GATCAGTTTTTCTCTGAGTTCGATTCTGTGACAGTAGGCGTCAACGACCTCAACGCTGGCAGCGCGACAATGACATTGGCCGGTGGCACATTCCTAACAACAGCGAACGGCTCGATCCTCAGCAACACGGTTGTGGAGAGCGGAGCGACCTTGGCGGGGGCGGGGACTGTGACTGGTACGGTCGAGGTCCGAGGCGGCGGCACGGTCTCGCCCGGTTCAAGCACCGCGATTCTCAACACCGGTGATGTGACGTTCGTTTCGGGAGCGATCTTCGCTGTCGAAGTGGACGGACCGGTTGCTGGAACGAACTACGATCAACTCAACGTCACGGGCACGGTCGGTCTGGGGACGCGACGCTGAGCACAAGCGGCACCGTCACTAGCACACCGGGCCAACAGATTGTGCTTATTGCCAATGATGGGACCGACGCAATCACCGGTACGTTTAACGGTTTGTCGGAAGGTGACACCGTCACGATCATCGGGGTCGATTTCTTCCTGAGCTATGTCAGCGGCTCGAACGCCAACGATGTGTCACTCACGGAAGCGGGACCGGTCACGTACACCACCGACGGCGTTGGGCCTGGCGCACTGGAACTGCGACTGGTGGGTGGCAATGTGCAGTTTCTGGATGACGGCCTCATTGTCGATTCGCGTCCGCTGGCGGCGCTCTTGAATCAAACGGTGACGATCAACGGCAGCGACCCCGCCAACGAAACGCTCTTGGTGAACTATGCGTCCGGCGGATTCTTCGACGTGGATGTCGCGTTCAATGGCGGCAGCGGTGCGGGTGGCAACGACGTGCTGATTGTCGATGGCGGAACTTTTACGACCGTGACGCACACCTTCACGCTGACTGGCCCTGAGCATTCCGGTGACATTACTTACGACACTGGCGCGGCGATCGCCACGATCGGATACACGGGCTTGGAGCCGGTCGATATGACCGGCAGCACGATCACCGATTTGATCTTCAATCTGCCCGTGGGAAGCGCCAATGACTTCAATCTCGAAGACGACGGCAACTTGACGAATGGGTTGAGCCGGATTGTCAGCAACGGGGGACTCTTTGAGACCACCGTCTTCACGAGTCCGACTAGCTCGCTGACGATCAATGCGGGCGCGTTGGGAGATTACTTCCACCTCTTCCGACTGGATGACGGCTTCACGGCACCGATCACGTTCAACGGCGGAACGGGGGCCGATCGGATGTACGTTCACACGGCGGCGGCTACCAACATCGTTCCGGCGGGCGGCTTGAACTTCGTCGGTAGTGGCAACAACGACGGCTTCGCTCTCTTCGCGGGATACGTTGCGACCGATGTGGATTACAGCTTCACGAACCAGACGGATGGGACCATTAACATCGACGGTCGCACGATCAATTTCGATGACATGAACGTTGCGGTTGGTATCTATGACTTGCTGACTACCACCAATCGGACGTTCCAATTTGCGAGTTCCGCCGACACGATCGTGTTTGGGGATGATCCCGTTGCGAACGACAACTTCAGTCGCATTTCCGGGACAGGTTCCGTCACGACTGACTTCAAGAACCCGGTTTCGACGTTCTCACTCAACAGCGGCGACGGAGATGACATCATCACGATCGGCTCAAACGCGGGCTTGGACGCGCAGTTTGTGGCGACAGTCACCATCGACGGCGAAGGAGACACCGACAGCATCATTCAGAACGCCGTGATGACACTCGGTTCGGCAGCCTCGACGGGCAATCTGTCGCTTACGGCAGAAAATATCGACCTAAATGCCGCGATCAACACGACTGCTGGCACGGTCGGTGATGTGACGTTGTCGGGGACTGACATCACAATCAACGCGGCGATCAGTGCGGGTGGAAACGTCTCTGCAACCGCGACCAACAACATCGATTTGACCGGCGGTTCAATCACGACCAGCGGCGATGCCACGGTGTCAGCCGGTAACGCGCTGACGACGGACGTTGCCGGTACCGATATCACGGCCACGAATGCATCGCTCGGTGGAGGTGCGGGAGGGATCGGCAGCAGCACGAACCCCATTCGGCTGAGCGTCGATACGCTGGTCAGCGATTCCAATGGCGTCATTGACGGCAATCAGTTCTTGGTGGAAGCCGGATCGCTCGACATCGGAGCGGCCGATCTCGACGCGGGGACGGCGACGATCACGCTTGTTGGCGGTACGTTCTTCACCACGGCGACGGGATCGATTCTGAGTAACACTGTCGTCGCCAATGGAGTGGTGCTGGGCGGAAACGGAACGGTGACAGGTTCTGTCTCCGTGGAAAACGGTGGCACGGTTTCTCCCGGCAATCTATCGACCGCCGTCCTCAACACGGGCAGCCTGACACTCGTCGTCGGTGCGACCTTCAATGCCGAGGTCAACGGTAATGTGGCTGGGACGAATTACGATCAGCTCAACGTCACTGGCACGGTCAATCTTGGTGGTGCGACGTTGAACGCGAGCGGCACTGTTCCGTCGGTAACGGGGCAGGTGATTGTGCTCGTCAACAACGACGGGGCTGATCCGGTTGTCGGCACGTTTGCGGGACTGGCTGAAGGGGACACGGTCTTTATCAACACGCGCGGTTTCAAACTGTCTTATGTCGGCGGGACCGGCAACGACGTGACGCTGACGCAGTTGATTCAGGTGACGGTGGTTGCATCGCCGCTGAGCCTTAACGAAGACGCGCCGGAATTGTTTGTCTTCACGTTTACTCGCGACGGCATTCTCGACGTGATGACGGTGAACTATGCGATTACCGG
>CAIJTL010000724.1 GCA_903823545.1 uncultured Planctomycetaceae bacterium | reverse complement strand
TTGAAGTCGATCCACGCATCGAGCTTGCCCGTCGTCGTGATTCCGGCCACGTTGACTGTGCTCGTAGCTCCGAGTGCTCCGACCCTGATCGTGCCGAACGTGACACCGTCTTCGTCATCCGGCGACCCTGTCGTGTCATCGAAATTCGCGTTTGTGGAGTGCGTGCCGTTCGTTTCGTGATCGCGGTTCGCTCCCAGCGTTGGGCCAGTGCCTGTGTGCTGTGCTCCGGTCTCAGCCAGCGTCGTCGGATAGGGTGCCGGGGCATCTCCCAAATCTTGGGACGCCACGGTTGTCAGCACCACGTCGTTGCCGGTGCCTCCCTTGTAGGTGATCTGGAACTTCTGGCTGCCGATCGTGAGGAACGCTCCTTCGTCGAGCCCGTTGAACGTACCGACGACCTTGTCGCTGCCGTCGTTGGTGATGATCTGGTACTTGTTGCCGACGCTGGAGGTGAAGCTGTTGAAGATGTTCCCGACGAAGTTGGCCGACAGTGTTGCGTTGTTGAGCGTCACGGTGCCGGTGACATCGACGTTGTCTAACTTTGTTCCGACGGTCGTCCCGTTGATCTGCACATCGAAGTTTGTGTTGTTGTTCATCGCGAGGTTGCCTTTGGCGATTAATTTACCGACGCCGTTGTTGGTGCCGTTGTTGCCGGGGCTAAGTCGTGAGCCGGGGTTGGTCTGACTGGTCACGGCTCCTGTGGTTCCCACACCGGTCAATGTGCCGCCGTTAAGCACCACAGGGCTTTTCGCTTGAACCCCGTTGATGGCCAGTTCACCGGCGTTGATGGTGGTCGGGCCGGTGTAGGTGTTGGCTTTGGCGAGGATCAGGCGGCCGCCGCCGGTTTTAGTCAGTCCTTGGTTGATTGGCCCGGTTCCTGGAGTGATCGTCCCGGAGATCGTCAATTGGCTGTTCGAGCCGACATCAATGCGGGTGTTGTTGGCCACCGCGATGCTGCCGGACCAGATGCTCGTGCCCTGACTTTCGCCAAGGCTACTGCTGCTGGGGTTCATTCGCAGCGCACCGGTGTTGTTGAAGCCATCGCCGCTGAGCGTCAGCGCTTCGGCGATGTTGCGACCAGCTTCGATGGTCAGGCTCGCACCGGAGGCGACGACGGTTCCCTTTGAGCCGCCCGCCGTTCCGAGCGCGTTGTTGTGGCCCACGACGAGCGTCCCGCCGCTGACGGTCGTTTGACCGGTGTAGGTGTTATTGCCACGCAGGACCAGAGTACCGGTGCCGGACTTGATGAGGTTCCCGCTTCCGGTCAGGACTTCGTTAACGACGACGGTTGATCCAGTCCCCACGGTGATTGTCGTGTCGCCGGTGAGGACAATCGGGCTGTTGGTCGGTTGGTACTCGAACGCACCGATGTCAGGAGCACCGACGAGACTGACACCACGTTGATCGGTGGTCAAAGTGCCGGTCGCTCCGGCGTCGCGAGCAGGGCTGAGCGGGACGAGGGCGTGCGTTTGAGTTGGGCCGCCGTTGCTTGCCAGCGTGGGGTTAAGGATGCTTGCCAGCGGGAGTGTTCCCGCGCCGTTGTTGCCGACAATGTTGCCGTTAACTCCATTGGTGATCGCGCCGCCGGTGGGGTTATCGCCGACCACGTTGTTCGACGAGGTGTTGACGAAGCCGCCGCCGATGTCGCTATTGGTGCTGGCGGTGTCGAGTCCGCGTGTGTTTCCGGCGATGATCGAGCCGGTGAGAGTCTCGATATTGAACGCGGCCAGACCGCCGCCGTCGCCGCCGTTGATCCCGTCGCTGTCCGCTCGGTTGAGGACCAGCGTGGTTTGGGCCAGGTTCAGAGTGCCGACGTTGGCGATGCCGCCGCCGTGACTACGGGACGAGTTTCCAGAAATCGTGTTGAGTTCGCCGGTGAGCGTGCTGTTGCCTCGTCCGTTGTCGTTGAAGATCGCTCCGCCCCGGTCAGCGGTGTTGTTCGACAGGGTCGAGCGATGCAGACCGAGCGTCTGGCCGGTGCCGCCGCCGTTGAAGATCGCTCCGCCGTGCCCACCCGCGTCGTTGAAGCTCAGCGTCGATTGGTCGATGTCGAGCGAGCCGAGATTGAGGATGGCACCGCCGTTCCCCGTCGTCGATCCATTGGCGAGGGTCAGTGACCGGAAGGCGGCTGACGTTCCCGTGGCGATCTGGAATAGACGGAAGCGATTCACGTCGAACCTCGATCGCTGAATGACTTGCGTCCCGCCGTTCGGACCGAAGATCGAGACGGTCCCTGTCATGTCGGTCAGCAGCAGTTCGTTGGTCAGCGTGATGGGGCCGAGGTTCGGAGCGAACTGAATCGTGTCGCTTCCCACATGCTGGTTCGCCAACTTGACGGCTTCGCGGAGTGACAGATCGTTTGCAGAAAAATCTCCGTCGTCCTCATCGCTTGGTAGGCTGACCACGAGCGGAGTGGTGACTGTGATTGGTGTGTCGTTGATTGGATTGGTCAGTGTGAGGGCTCTGCCGATCGAGTCTTTGATCTCCGCCGTGTTCGAGAGGTCCAGATCCAGTGTGCCGAAGAAGCTGGTCGGGGTCACTTTCACGACGATGCTGGCGGGGTCATTCGGATCAACCGCCACCGAGTCGAATCGAATTGGAGCGGTCCCGGCGTTCTTGAAGTCGGCGGCGGTGATGGTCGTGGGATCGACCTTGGAGGTTAGCGGTCCGCTATTGGTCGTTGGAAACGTGAGCCGGTAGGTGACCTGTTGGCCGACGGAGGTCTGAGTGATGCTGTTGTCGGTACTGATACCCGTGAACTGTGGAACTGTTGGCAGTGCGAGAACCGGCAGGGAGGGCGCGAAGAGATCGGTCTCTTTGTGAAATGTGTCGGTGGTGATTTGCGGTTTGAAATCGAGCGTCTCCCCGACTGTCGACAGGACATCCACGGCCAGAGCAAAGGTCGCGCTCAAACCCGCGGGAAATGACTTGAGTGTTGCCGTTAGTCCCGTGATGTTGAACTCGACGCCACTGATCTGTTCAT
>CAIJTL010000723.1 GCA_903823545.1 uncultured Planctomycetaceae bacterium | reverse complement strand
GTCGTTCAACAAAAGAGAGCGGCCACGAAATCGGTTCGACCGCACGAGCCTTTAATTCCTTTTGCAGATCATCCACGTCGCGTACTTCGGCCCGTTCCAGCTTCTCGGTCCAGGACCATGCCAGAAGTTGTCGTCGCCCTGCGGTTGTCGGATCGACACGCTCAGCCTCGCGAGGGGTGAGCGCGATCCACAAGAATTCCGGTTCAAATTTCTCGACGTTGTCGAGTTCTTCCTGAACCGCATCACGTTGTTGCTTGAGAAACGCTTTGAGTCCGACAGGATGTTCGGTTTTCAATTCTTGATCGATTCGCTCAATTGCCCGGTCCAGTGCGATCGAATGCGCATCGAGTGTTTTCCGTTGCTGTTTGGCGAACCATTCTGCGTTCGTGCTCTTCAACCATTTGGCCGAGACCAACAACGTGACCGATTTGTCTTCTGCTTGAGCAAACAACATCCCACGCAACTTTGGCCCTCCGCGCACTGCGACTTGATCAACGACGGATCGCACGGCAGCGGTCGCCGCTTTTGGCCGATCTGCTGCGAAGGATGAAACGCTGCATGACGAAATCACGATGACGGCGACGAGTTTTTGAAATGCTGCCGCAGACCAAGCTTGTCGGTTTCGCATATCTGGCTCCTCAATTCAGAAGAGACTTCTCACACAAAGAGACGAAGGCACAAAGTGCTTCAACTACCGATGCTTGACTCTCTTTGTGTCTTCGTGACTTTGTGTGACACCTTTTTCAGATCACTCCAGAGGCCGCTGAGATCGCGAAGGTTTCAGACCTGAGACATTCTCTGCGTTCTCAGCGTCCTCCGCGGCTCAAAATCTTTGGGAGCGATCGCCCTCGCTCACGCTCTAGTTTGCTGCGGCTCCGGTGAGTGCTTTTCGTTTCTCGGCGATGAAAGGGAGGTGGTGCGGGATGTGGCCGGTGATTCGTTCCAAAAAGGTTCGCAAGCTGAGCGGGCCAGCTTCGCTGTGGCGACCGACTCGCTGGAAGTCGGTTGCGGGAACGGTTCGCAGAATTGTGGCCATTTGTTGGCGAACAACCTCGATCAATTTCAATTCACCTTCGATTTCTCGATCGTGATAGGCGAGTTTCGCAGCAAACTTATCGGGGTCTCCGCCGAAGAGTCTCGGCTCGTCTTCGGCGAGCGTCCGTTTCATGCGATCGGCGTAAACCGGCTCAAAGTCGGCGAGGTGTGCGACGAGTTCGAGCGTGCTCCACTTGCCCGCGATCGGTCGCGCGAGGAGTTCGTCTCTGGTCATCCCTGCAACCGCCTCACGAAGGAGTTGCGGGCCGCGAAGATATTCGGTGATCAAGTCGGGGATGCTGAGTTCAGAAAGATTCATGGTTGCCTCCTGCCGGTGTTGCGTGAACTGGATAGGACGCAGATCATCCCTCGCTTCGAAGGCTTCGGCTAGGGAGTTTCAGGCATCAAGAGATTCTCGAACCGGACGCTAGCGCGTTCCGGCTGATTTGGTTGGGGCCAATGGCCGCCTTCTGCACTTCCTGAAATGAGACCCGCATGACGATCTCTTCCGTATCATCGTTCGACACAAATCTGTCGAATGAATGGTCGATTCCTGCCAATGTCACTTATCTGAATCATGGATCATTCGGGCCATCGCCACGATGTGTGCGCGAAGCTCGGCACGCTTGGTCGGAGCGGCTCGAATCGCAGCCGATGGATTTTTATTTGCGACAGATGGAAACCGCGTTGGATGACGCGGCTGAAAAGCTCGGCAAGTTCATCGGGGCGAGTGGCCATGATTTGTTGTTTTGCGATAACGCCACCGTGGCGATGAACATCGTCGCGGAAAGCGTGTCGGCCTCGCTCAAGCCAGACGACGAAATCCTCTTCACCGATCAAGAATACGGCGCGGTGATGCGAATATGGCGGAGAGAGGCAGAGCGAGTTGGCGCGCGGATCGTGATTCAACACATGCCTCGCCCGGTGACGAACGCTGACGAACAAGTTGCCGCCGTGATGAACGCTGTGACGGTGCGGACGAAGCTGATCATCGTCAGCCACATCACGTCCCCGACGGCGGTGATTTTTCCTGTCGAAGCCGTTTGTCGTGAGGCGGCCAAGCGAGGCGTTCCTGTTTGCATCGACGGGCCGCATGCGTTGGCGATGGAGCCGCTCAACCTCAAGAAGTTGGGCTGCGATTTTTATTGCGCGAGCGGCCACAAATGGTTGAGTGCGCCGTTCGGAAGCGGCTTCTTGTACGTTGCCAAAAGACGACAGCAGCAGCTCACGCCACCGGTCATGAGTTGGGGGGGGAGCCTGTCGGGTCGACCGGCTCATTGGCAGGACGAATTTCGTTGGCTGGGGACTCGCGACCCAGCCGCGTTCTTGGCGATCCCAACCGCGATCGAATTTCTCGAACGATTCGGAATCGAAAAGTTTCGACAGCAGACGCACGAACTCGCTCAATACGCGAGACAACGGATCGTCGAACTGACCGGACTAGAACCGCCGACTCCAGACAGCCGCGAATGGTATGGATCGATGATCG
>CAIJTL010000722.1 GCA_903823545.1 uncultured Planctomycetaceae bacterium | reverse complement strand
GGCACAACAACCTTCTCATCGTTTGTAGTACAGAAAAGGCTTACTTCAACAGGGGTTGCCTGCGTTGGCGTCATCTGCCATAGCGCACATGCGCCATTAGCAATCCGAGCATGGAGTATCATTTCACTCGCTTCTCTGCACGACAGAGTTGCTTACAAACGACGAATCAAATCTGCTTGCTTATTTCTGAAAAGGCAGCAAAGCCTCTGCGAATGCCTTTCCCATCTGAGCGAAGATCTTCGCGCTGCCAAAATAGTGGTAACCGCCATTGGATGCGCCTTTGAGTGCCTCCCTGTCTTTGGGTGAAAGGACTTCTTCCAAGGCGAGATCGAACTTCTCTTGGTCTGCCTTGGTGATACCCTCAAGCCACACATTTACTGCGGCATAATGTTCTGGAGATTGAAGGTCATATTGATCATTGGCATAGACCGCCAAAACGTTCTTCCCCTTCTTCAAATGCTGTGTTTTATCTTTTCCAAGGACGATGGAACCGTATTGCGGCCTGTCCTGCCACCAAATGTAGGTGTGAATTTTTTGACCGTTCAAATAAACGTGGAATCCTTGTCTCGCCAAAATCGCGATGCGATACGAATCGCAGTTGAGATCTTCCACTTCAAAAGTTGTGCGCATCAGCAGAAATTCGCCATTACCCCAGGTAGAGGGGTATTTATCCAGGGTGATTCCGCTGTGTTTCCAGACGCCCTTTCCGATGGGTGCCTTGCCCGACGCCCATTCTTTGTCATCGAAGTCGGGCATGTACCAATTCTCCATCCCGGCCGGCAGTGTGATGTCACGGAATCGCCTGGCGTCATATTTCTCAAGCTTGTCTTTCTTCTCAGTAGCATCAACTGTAGCGAAGCGCCAGATCCGTTCCTCAGGCAGAGGCTTGCCAAGCGGCTTCCAGTAATGATCCCATTTTCGCTCCGTGTCTAAAGTGCCGTCTTTTTTCAATGTGTGAGCCGTGCCGACGATATTATTATACTCAACCTGCTTGGGCTCTGCGGCGGCAATAGCATGATCCCAGAAGGGAGCAGTCTCAACTGCAACCACATTGCCCTTGAACTCGGGCATGTCGGCCGGCGCGGCCATCGCTTTGCGGAAAATTGCATTATCACTCTCGCCGCCGACTCCCAGCACTCCGATCACGAAGGGCATCTTCGGGGCTGACAGGTCTTTGCGAACATCGCGAATGAACTTGGCCAGCAGGTCTGAATAAAGATCATATTTCCCAGGCTTGTTGGGGCCGGGATATGTCGTCCCGTCGACCAGGTCATTAAAGCCTTGAAGCCAGACGAAGCCGGACAGTTCATAGCCAGCCGTCTCATCATATTCCGGACAGACCCGCTTGGGATCTGCCAGCACCTTTTTCACATGATCGACCATCATTCGGTAAAACACACCCGAGGCGGCATCCTTGTCATCCTGCCATTTCTTCCTGTCCTCAAGTTTGGGAATCCCGTGAGCACCCTGGGGATGCTTGTCCCACAGTTCCTGAATCTCCT
>CAIJTL010000721.1 GCA_903823545.1 uncultured Planctomycetaceae bacterium | reverse complement strand
TCTTGATCAACGCATTCATGGATGAAGTCAGCCATAACAATCGCGGGAATGAAATCACACTCGTGAAGTACACGTCAGCAGGCGCGGAGCTACTTGCACGAATGACCGATCCGCATTCCAAGATCGAACCGCATCTTGCGACAGAATTTTCCGAGCGACTGGTTGGCAGCTAACTTCGCCGTAAGTCGCAAAGATAAATCTGTGAAATGCGATTCTGTCAGATGCCCAGGTCCAATCGAGCTACTTCGTTTGCAACCACTCTTGCAGCGACCGTACTCGGACTTCGGGATTCAACGCGAGCGCTTCGAGAGCTTGCACAACAGCCAAACAACCAGGAACGGTCGTGACGCAAGAGACTCCATAGAGAACTGCAGCCGCACGTATCTTACCTTCGTCGGTGCGAGCCCCTTTGCCCGATGGGGTGTTGAAAATCAGTTGCACGTCCCCATTGGCCATAAAGTCGAGCAGGTTCGGACGGCCGTCTTGCAACTTTTTGACGGTGACGACCTCAAGTCCTGCGTCGGCCAAAATGCGGGCCGTCCCGCTAGTCGCGAGTAACTTAAAGCCCAATTTCTGCAAACGTCGAGCGGGGTCAACCATCAGTTGTTTGTGATGGCGAGCCATGCTGATGAAGACTGTACCACTCGTTGGCAGCTTCGCTCCGGCACCGATCTGACTCTTCGCGAACGCGATTGGGAAATCTTCGTCGATCCCCATGACCTCGCCGGTCGAACGCATCTCTGGGCCGAGGATGATGTCCACACCCTGAAAGCGATTGAACGGAAAAACGCTCTCTTTGACTGACGTGTAAGTCGGCCAAATTTCCTCCGTAACACCTTGGTCAGCCAAACTGACTCCGACCATGATCTTTGCCGCGATCTTCGCCAGCGGACGACCAGTCGCCTTGCTAACGAACGGCGAAGTTCGACTTGCTCGCGGATTCACTTCAAGCACATAGACGATGTGTTGCCCGTTTTCTTCTTTGACCGCAAATTGAATATTCATCAAGCCGCGCACTTTCAGCGCGCGAGCCAATTTATGAGTCGCCTCACGAATCTCATTGATCACCGATTGTGGCAACGAGAACGGCGGCAACGCACAAGCGGAGTCGCCTGAATGGACCCCCGCTTCTTCGATGTGCTCCATGATGCCGCCGAGCACAACGTCTCGGCCATCCGCGAGCGCATCGACATCGACCTCAGTCGCGTCTTCAAGAAACTTGTCGATCAGAATTGGACGTCCTGACGACGCCTCGACAGCGGCCGCGACGTACTTCATCAGCTGGGCCTCGTCGTAGCAGATCTCCATCGCGCGACCGCCAAGCACAAAGCTCGGACGAATGAGGACCGGGTAACCGATTTTTTCTGCTGCGTGGCGTGCTCCGGCGATATCCGTGGCGGTGTCGTTCGGAGGCTGATGAAGGCCGAGTTCTTCGAGGATCACTTGGAACCGCTTGCGATCTTCTGCCGCATCGATCATGTCGGGAGACGTCCCGATGATTTTCACACCAGCCGCTTCAAGGCCTTTTGCCAAGTTGAGCGGTGTCTGTCCGCCG
>CAIJTL010000720.1 GCA_903823545.1 uncultured Planctomycetaceae bacterium | reverse complement strand
TGGAAGGTGTCGCTTGAGCGGCAAGAAGCGTCAACCGCCTCTGTAATCACGGCGCGAAGATCCGGCATTTGGGCAGCGCCTCTTGTAGTGCTCGAACGCCGGGTTTTGTCACTCGTGTGTGGTCTAGCCAGAGTGTTTCCAGCAATGTCAACTTGGCGAGGCGTTCGAGTCCTGTGTCGGAGATCTGAGTGTCTCGCAACGCGAGGCTTTGCAAGAACGGCACCGCTTGCAGTTCGATCATGCCGCCGTTTGTGACTGCTGTTTTGGTGAGATCGAGTGCGTCGAGTTCCTTCCAATGAGTGACGAGCTTCAGGCTCGCGTCCGTGATTTGCGTGCCACTAAGTCCCAGTCGATGTAGCTTTGAAAGTCGTTTGAGTTGCTCCAGCCCGTGGTCCGACACGATCGTGTCGTTGAGAAACAGATCTTCGAGGGCAACCATTGAACTGAGGGTCGCAAGTGATTTATCGGAGATTGCGGTCGCACTGAGGTTCAGGAATCTCAGGCTAGGCAACGTGACTAAATGCTCAATTCCAGCGTCGGTCACGTTGCAGCGAGAAAGGTCGAGCTTGCGTAGCGTCGTGTGATTTCTCAGCGGCTCGATTGCCGAATTCGTGATCAATGTACCCTCAAAATTGATCGCCACGATCTCGCCTTTGTCGTCGGTTTCGACTTCTGCAATCGTCGCGAGCGCCTTCGGTAAATCGTTTTGATTTTCGGCCAGTGCCTTCACCAGCGGGTCAGGCGAATAAGTGATCTCGCATTTCGGCAACGCGGCATATAGCGCATCGAGTTCCTTTTGTGGCAGAACGACTCCGTTGAGTTTCAAACGTTGCAGCTTCGTCAGCCCGTGCAGTGATTCGAGGCCGGTGGCGATCTGCTTGCAGTCGCTCAAATCCAGTTCGATCAAACTGGTTAGCGGTTTGACGTTGATGAGACCGGCCCCTGTGACCGACGTGTTGTCTAACCAGAGGACTTCTAACTGCGTCAAATCCTTCAGCGTTTTGAGCCCTTGGCCGGTCACCTGTGTGCCGCGCAGTCCCAACCGACGCACTTGCTTGATCAGCGGAGCGAACTTGGCAAGTTGACCGTCGGAAACCACTGTGTTTGTGAGGTTGAGCACGATGAGCTTTTTCAGTCCCGCCAAGTGAATCAGGCCGGCTCCGGTCGTCCGTGTGTCCGACAATCCGAGCGCAAGCAAATTTGACAGCGACTTCAAGTGTATGAGTCCGTCGTTTCCCACATTCGTTTGGCCGACGTAAAGCTCTTGCAGGGAGGTCAATTCGCCGACCGATCGCATTACATCGTCGCCAATCGGTGAACGATTGAGATCGAGCATCACCAGCTTTTTCAGCGCGGCCAACTTTTTCAGGCCAACTGCAGTGATCTTGTTGCCATTGAGCGACAGCCGCTGTAGCTCAGCGACGGCTACGACGTGTTCAAGTCCCGAATCGGTAATCGGACAGTCCAGCAACTTCAGCGCGGTGAGCTTGGGGAGTTCTGGTAGTGCCGCGAGGTCTCCGTCAGAGACCAACTGCAACAACGTCAGGCCGCTGCTATTCCGCCAACCGTAGGTGAAATGAATCTCTGCATCAGGCAAAGCCTTCATCAACCGTAACGCACCGGCTGCGGTCACGTGAGTTCCGCGCAAGTACACCGTCTTGAGCTGCTTTAACGCGGCGATCTCTTCGAGTCCCACATCGCTGACAACCGTTTGGTCTAGCCACAGCTCTTCGAGTTCAGCCATGTTGCGGAGCGCCTTCAAACCGGCGTCGGTCACTTTTGTTCCCAGCAAACTGAGTTTTTGCAACGTCGTCAGCGGCGCTAGTTGCTCTAAGCCAGCATCCTCAAGACGCGGATGTTTGACATTCAGCGAACGAACCTTGGTCGGCGCCTTTTCATCGAGCTTCACTTGTCCGATGGCATCGATCGCCGTCATCAAATTCCCGCGAGCTTCCGCCAAGGCGATCACCAACGGATCGGTCGGAAATGCGATCTCACATTTCGGCAACGCTTGCTTCAACTCCGCCGCTTGAGCGGAACTGACTTGTGTGCCGTTGAGGTCCAACTGTTCGAGTTGCTTCAGTCCTTTGAGTGCGTTCAATCCGCTGCCGGTCACTCGCGTCCAAGCGAGCGATAACTGTTTGAGATTCGATAACTGACCGAGCGCTGACAAACCTTCGTCGCTGACAGGGGTCTCTCGCAGACTGAGAACTTTCAACTTCGTTAACGTCGTCAGTGACGTCAAACCGGCATCGCCGACTCCCGTTTGATCGAGCCACAAGGAATTCAAATCAGTCAGTTTGCCAATCGATGCCAATGCTCGGTCAGACACGCGAGTTCGCATCAAACTCAAGGATTTCATTCCGGAATGTGCTTCCAGTTTTTTTACCCCATCATTGGTGATGACAGCTCCGGCCAATGTCAGTTGCGACAGCTTTGACAGCCCGGTTAGTAAATCCAAAGCTCCATCTGTCGCCGTCAGTGGGAGTGCCAACGAGTCCAACTGACTCAGATTACGAATCGGTTCAAGAGCTTTGTCAGACAACTGAGTCGCCTGCAAGCTGACCGCGGTCAATTGCGAATGCTTGGCTAAGACGGCGAGATCTTCGGCAGTCGCAGATGGATTCAATGTCACGGCGCCGTCCGCCCAAACTCCCTTCGCTCCCGCGATCGCCACGTCTCGTCGCTGCTCAGCGAACGTCAGCAAACCGTCCAACGACACTGACGTCTGAGAGACATCGAGTTCACGCAGTGGCCCATTCACCGGAAACATTGACAACGTGGCGTCCGTGATTCTCGAATCGATCGCCCACAATACGCGGAGCTTCGGTAGCTCGGCTGCCATCGCAAGCGAATCATCTGTTGCCGCTGGTGGTAGAACCAAAACGTCTAAGTCCAGCAATTGCTTCAACGACTTCAGCCCCGCATCGGTCACGCTGGTCTTAAAGAGATTCAGAGTTGTGAGCTGCTTCAGTCTCCCCACGAGTTTCGTGAGACCAGTATCGGTGATCTTCGTGTTGACCAAGTTGAGCACTTTCAAATGACTCAACGAGGCCAGCGATTCCAGTCCGCTGTCTCCGATGGAAGTGTCGCCGAGATACAACTCTTCGAGCGATTTCGCCTGGCCAACAGCGGCCAATCCATGATCAGTGATTTTCGTACCGCGCAGGTCCAAGCCTACGAGCTGCGGCAACGATTTTAATGATTCCAGTACCGCATCATCGCAACGCGGATGATTGAGCAAATTGACAAGCGAGACGTGCCCGTTGTCGTCCATTTGCACGGCCGCCCCGATTGCTTGCAGTGCCCGTGCCGCCTCAGCCTCTTTCGCGGCAGCCTTTGAATCCGGGTCTTCTTCCGGCGGCTTCAGTGGTGCGAGCTTTCCTTTGGTAGGCGATTGAGTCGCTTTGTTTGGATTGTCATTTGCCGTCGCAGGCTCATCGTTGAGTGGAGCTGCGGGGACCGCGTTCACGGTTCGAGGGGGAGGCTCATTGCCGCCGCAACCAACAGTCAGGCTGTTGATAAGCAAGGCGAGAACAAACAACGCGAAAGATTGGTAGCCGGTGATCAACGAGCACATTGATATCATTCCACACGTGTCGCGAGTTGGACTGCGAAGTGTGCGAAAGACTATCAATCTTACTGATCACGGTCGACTGACCAGTTCCTGGACGCGTTCCAGCGGAAGGTTCAACCACAACGCGATTTCTTCAGGAGCAAATCCTGTGTTTGAAAGTCGCACGATCTGGCCTTGCTCTTCGGGATCGATGCGGCGAGACCGCTTTGGTGCGACCGTCTTTTCTGCGTCCGATAAACGGTCCATGCAAGTTTCTTCGGTCACTTGCAAATCTGGTCGCTCCTCGGCAGATGGGCTGTCGCTGGCCAACAGAACCTGCGGAAACTCTTCCAGCACCGTTTCCCACTCCGCAATGTCACGATCGAGGTCATCGCCGAACGAGTCCAAGATGCTTCGATATGCAACGGCTCGATCTTCGTGAGATAGCGTGACCGCATTTGTGTGATCGGCGTCAGATTTCTTCGGGGGAGCAATGCTTGCATATTGCTGTGACAGATCATCTGGCTGGTGTCGCTGAGTCTGTTCGCTGGCTTCACTTTGTCGTCGCTTGACTTCAACTCGAATTTGTTCCGAAAGAGTGGCAATCAAACCTGCCACAACCCCCATCGCGGCCATCATGCCGACAACAAACAATGACATTGTCTCGTTCCCATCCTTGGGTCACTAACGATGTGCTCCGCACATCATGAATTCAAATCGCACACCACATATTGTCTCGTAACGTGATTCAGCGATTCCGAAAAGGTCAATTCCTTTTGTCGATTGCTTTCACGCCGGAGCTTCACGACTTCTTTCGCTTCTTGCCGCTGTCATGGTCATGGTCATGGTCATGAGAATGATCTCCATCGTGGTCATGATCGTGAGAATGGCCTCCGTCATGATCGTGATCGTGATCGTGGCCACAATCATGGTCGTGATCGTGATCATGCCCGCCGTCGTGATCATGTTCGTGTTGATCAAACGCCTTTTCGATTTGCTCGGCAAAGCTTTGCTCGGCAACTCGATAGATTTCGCGGATAGGGACGCGGCGTTCGGAGGCCATCTTGGCGCAGGCTTCAAATTCCGGAGTGAACAGCGGACGTTCGCCATGTCGCCAACCAAGCTTGCCTTGGAGCAAACCGAACGGCGTTTCGATGACGCAGGCTTGTCGCGCACGCTTTGATCGCTGCATCAATTGGCGACGAATTCCAAACGTGAAGGTTTCTGTGAAGATGATGTTCTCCATCACCTGCAAATCGCCTGGTCGACACAAGACTGCGAGCAACACGCCGGGGCGATTCTTTTTCATTTGGATCGGGGTCGTGAAGACCTCGACCGCTCCGGCATCAAATAGTTTCTGCTTCGTGTAGGCGATTACTTCTGGCGTGACGTCATCCAAATTTGTTTCGAGCTGCACGACTTCATCAGATTCCGGCAGCGTGGTGCTTTCGCCGACAAACAGTCGCAGAATATTGGCGCGATCAGCGAGATCGCGGGTTCCGGCTCCATATCCAATCGACTCGACCGTCATTTCCGGCAGGGCCGAGAATCGAGTCACAAGAGTCTTCAAGATCGCGGCGCCAGTTGGTGTGGTCAGTTCCGATTCGACCGCCAGATCGACGAGCGGAATTCCTTTGAGCAATTCGGCTGTCGCAGGTGCCGGAATCGGGCAGATACCGTGAGCGATCTCAATGCGGCCTCGTCCAGTGGGAACGGGACTCGCCACGATTTCATCGACACCGAGCAGATCAAATCCGATGGCGGCTCCAACGATGTCGACGATCGAATCAATCGCGCCGACTTCATGGAAGTGGACTTTGTCGATCGTCGTCCCGTGCACGTGAGCTTCCGCCTCACCAATGGCTTGGAAGATCTTCTTGGCGAGAGCTTTTTGTTTCTGCGTGATGTCGTCCGCAGCGTCGATCAATTTATTGATCGCTTTGAGGTTTCGATGAGCGTGTTGCTCAGGATGTTCGACCTCAATTTGCATCGCACGGAAGCCTCCTTTGGTGACTTCCACAACATGCACTTCAACCCCCTCTAATCCGAGCGAGTCGATCCCGCGAATGATCTGATCAACGTCAGCACCCGCGTCGATCAAGGCTCCCAAAGTCATGTCGCCACTGATTCCGCAGCCGCAGTCGAGATAAGCAATCCGCACGATGAAGTCTTTCGTTGGTTGTGATGAGAAGGAGCCTCGCTAGCACGACGCGTGAGCGAGCGGTGATGGCGAGGCCCATTGGGAGATGATGTCGAAGACTAACCAGAAACGTGATGCAATCGTGAGGAATTGTTATTCCTGCGACCACTCGCTGGTGCGTCGTGCTTAGTACCTCGCCAAGTCCGCAGCGTGTTGCTTGAGGTTCAACTTGGTCACGATGTCTTGCGCTCCCATCACCATCATGCGAAGTTCGCTACCAATGGCGATGAACTGCCAGCCTTCGTCAATTCGCTTTTGAACGTCGGCGGTGGATTGCACATGCAGGCCGACCGGTGTTCCGGTTTTCTTTCCGGCGGCGAGGACACGCTGCAACATCTCTTCGAGCTGAGCTGGTGAAGGATCAACTCCGTCGGGGCCACGCATCTGTGCCGACAGATCATTCGGTCCGACGAAGATCGCATCGACTCCGGGGAGGCTGTAAATCGCCTCGGCGTTTTCGACTCCTTGCGGAGATTCGGTTTGCAGGATGACGAGGATCTCGTCATTGGCATGTTTGTAATAGTCGCCAGCACTCGCATCGAAATTCAGCGCGTGAAGAGATCCGCCGACAGAGCGATTACCGGTTGGCGGATACTTGGCCGCAGCGATCGCAAGTTTCGCCTCTTCGACGGTATTGACCATCGGTACGACGATGCCCATCGCTCCGCCATCGAGAACTCGCTTGATGTGGTCGTGATCCCCTCGAGGAACTCGCGCGATCGGCACGCAGCCCGTTTCTGCAATCGCCGCAAAGCAGATGGCGGCGTCAGACCAATCAATCGGTGAGTGCTCAAGGTCAACGGTCAGCCAAGGAAATCCGGCTCTCGCCATGAATCGGCTTGCGAAAACATTACCCAACGACAACCACGTACCAACTTGTGGTTTCCCCGCTTTCAACGCCGCCTTGACCGGATTCTTTTTCATGATGCCTCTCAGGGTTTCAGTTCTGTTTGGTAACGGGAGGGATTCTCCGAGTTGAGCGTAAGACGTCAACCGAGGCGCTGTGGGCGATTTTGTCATTTCACCTCGAACGCGAAATTTCGATTCTGCACGTTAGCGATTTTGCGTTGGCCCTCGCATTTCATCTCCGTTGACTTCCGATCGACGACTCAGTGGGATTCCCCCCCATTTGCCTTATTTGCTACTCATAAGGAACGACATGCGACTTCGCTTTACCTCTTTTGTTTGTTTGGCCGCCAGCGTCTGCCTTTTGACGTTTCATGCTCCCGAAAATGCGTTTGCACAGAAAGTCGTTCCGCCAGACTTCAAAGTCGAATTGCTCTATTCGGTTCCCGACATCGAACACCCCTCGGTCGTGACCTGCGATGACGATGGGACTTTGTTCGTCGGCGAAGACCCCATGGATATGCGCGGGCCGACGTCGAAGGAGTTTGACCGAGTCCTGTTCATCACGTTTGGCCCCGATGGTAAGCCGATGCGGAAGACTGTTTTTTGTGACAACCTTGCCGCCGTGTTCGGACTCGTGTGGCACAACGACGCGCTTTATGTCATGCACGCACCGCACTTCTCGATGTTCAAGGACACGGATGGGGACGGCGTCGCGGATATTCGCAAAGACCTCGCGACCGGCTTCGGGCCGCCGGCGGGCGTGTATGGATTCAACGATCACATCGTGACGGGGACTCGGCTGGGGCTCGACGGATTGATTTACGTTTCCGTCGGCGACAAGGGAGTCCCGAAAGCGGTTGGCAGCGACGGCAGTTCGATCACGCTCGAAGGGGGCGGCGTCATTCGCATGAGGCCAGACGGCTCGCGGTTGGAGATCGTTTCGTCGGGGACGAGGAATCATCTCGACGTGGCGATGGATTCGCTCGACAACATTTTCACCTACGACAATACCGATGACGGACTTGGCTGGTGGACTCGGTTCACACATCACGTGACGACAGGCTACTACGGTTATCCCTACGACTATCACCCGCATCCGAATCGCCATCTGCCGCGGATCAGCGAACACGGCGGCGGCTCGCCCGTCGGAGCGGCCTGCTATCGCGAATCGGCGTGGCCCGCGACGTACATCGGCAGCCCGTTCTTCTGCGAATGGGGTAAGCAAAAGGTGCAGCGGTTCAAGCTGTGGACCTGGAAGGAAATTCTGCGCTGATGTTAGCGGTTGGACGCGGAGATGTTCTCATGATCAATCGATGCTTGAAAGACTGGAAGATCGATCCCACACTTCGAAATGAACGTGGTGAGAATACGCTGATGGCTGCGATACGACTTGAGAACACGGAAATAGCTGAACTCATTTGGAACAACACAAAATTAGATATCAACGAAC
>CAIJTL010000719.1 GCA_903823545.1 uncultured Planctomycetaceae bacterium | reverse complement strand
GTGTCGGAAGTCGTCACCACCGTTTTGAATTGAGTTTTGGAAGTAGGTGAGTATTCTCACCCCACTACTTTATTTTTGGTGATTTTACTTTTTTCGGAGATTCTTCATGCGCCGTCGAGGTTTTACTCTGATTGAGTTACTGGTAGTGATTGCCATTATTGCGATCTTAATCGCCCTACTTTTGCCTGCCGTACAGCAGGCTCGTGAAGCAGCTCGGCGTTCCCAATGCAAAAATAATCTGAAACAGATCGGATTGGCGTTACACAACTACGCCGACATCTCGCCTGGTCTACTCCCGCCTGGAAACATTGCAACGAACGTCGGTGGATGGGGAATGTCATGGTACAACCGAATTCTTCCGTTCGTTGACTCTGCTCCGCTGTTCAAGAGGCTGACCTTCAGCGGAACACATCCAGGCTGGGCTTGGACTGGCAGTGCGGAAGGGAATCAAAACGGCGGTGCCTGGGGCAATGCCGCTCCCGCTTGGGTTTGGTGCACATCGAGTCCCTTGGAATCATCCCGCGCTGGCGACATCAAGATTCCGAATCCGCATTACTTCGGGATTATGGGGGCAACCGACGGCAATGGCTTTACCAACCAGTCTGGCCGCACTGCTAATTGCTGTGGTTGTTGTGGCGGCATGCAAGCATCAGGCGTCATCACTTCTGGCGGGGCATTTGGTCCGTTGGAAGCCAGGAGGCTCGCGTCCTTCAAAGATGGTTTGTCGAACGTCCTCGTTGTGGGTGAGCACTCGAACTTCGTTTTCACCAATCCCATTGCCCTTGGTGGGCAAAGGAGCGCACAAGTTAACGGAATTCACGGCGTCACCATGGGCAGCCCGAACCTGACTCGGATTGAGGCGTGCCCTGGATGTATGTTTGAGCGGCAATTCAATTTGATGACCGTCCGATATGCCCCCAACTATCCCGCCGACGTCAACACAACTCCAGGAATCGGCGATAACTTTGGTATTAACCTTCCCTTGAATTCAGCCCACTCCGGCGGTGCTCACGGGTTGCTGGGGGACGGCACTATCCGCTTCATTAACAACAATGTTGATATGCTCACGCTACGGCGTCTCTGCACTCGCGATGACGGAGCCCCTCTCGGCGAAATGTAGGAATACACTTGTGGCTTTGCCCAACAGGACTTGTCCGACACATACGGGCGAGTCCTGTTGTTGCTGTAGCTCGGTACGCAACTTTATATTTCTAATTTCTGATGATTTTGATGACTATGAAAACAATCTTTGGCAAACATCAATCCACTTTTGGGATTTGCTTCGTGCTCTTACTTATATCAGGGTGTGCGAGAGAAGAGGTTCCAACTGGGCCGCAGGCGTCCGTTTCCGGCAGCGTGACCTATGACGGAAAACCCATTCCAGCAGATAGCATTGTCGTCTTCTATTCGATCGACAAATCGGTCACTGGTTCGGGCAAAGTTGACGCATCGGGAAAGTACTCGTTAGCAGCATCATCCCAGTCGGTCGGACTACCAACCGGACGCTATCAAGTCATGATTCGTCCCCCGGAACCTCCACAGGCAAAACCGGGCACAGCGGAGTACCAGGACGCGATGATGGGGAAAACTAAAAAGGCTCCGCCGCCAAAGGAAATCCCCGAACAATTCCATACCCTGGACGGAAGCAAAATTGTGCGCGAACTCAAAGTTGGCGCGAACACTTTCGATTTTGAACTCGACAAACTCGAAAAGAAATAAGGCATTCACTGAACGGTGGCCGAGGTCGTTGAGTTTTATCTGCGGCCATACAGCAATCCGTTGGCCCTGAAGCTTCACTTCGGCGAGCCTGTCAATCACAACTGATTCTCGGCGACGTCGATCGCTTTCAAGAGCCCTTTCGCTTTGTTGAGCGTTTCGTGGTATTCGTTTTCCGGGATACTATCCATGACAATTCCGGCACCAGCTTGGACGTAGGCTGTTTGACCTTGCATAATCAGAGTCCGAAGTGCGATGCAGGTATCCATATTGCCGGTGAAGTCGATGTAGCCTACCGCTCCAGCGTAAGGGCCGCGGCGAGTTCGCTCGACTTCGTCGATGATCTCCATGGCTCGAACTTTAGGCGCGCCGGAGACTGTGCCGGCGGGTAATCCTGCTCGTAAAGCGTCAAGGGCAGTCAGTCCAGGGTTAAGTTGTCCCTGCACGTTCGATGTGATGTGCATTACGTGGCTGTATTTCTCGACGACCATGACATCGCTGAGGCGAACACTTCGGTACTGGGCGACTCGACCGACATCGTTGCGGGCGAGGTCAACCAACATGACGTGCTCGGCACGCTCTTTAGGATCGGCCAGTAATTCCTCGGAAAGTCGGCGATCGTCGTCTTCGGTTTCGCCGCGTTTGCGAGTTCCGGCCAGTGGTCGGATTGTCACTTCTCCGTCGACGACTCGTACCATGATTTCAGGCGAACTGCCGACGAGTGTCGTGTGCGGAGTCTTCAGCAAGAACATGAAGGGACTCGGATTCACAACTCGCAGCGCACGGTAGATGTCAAATGCCGATGCTTTCGTTTCCAACTGCAAACGCTGGCTGATGACGACCTGAAAGATGTCTCCCGCCGCGATGTATTCTTTGCACTTGCGAACGGCAGACTCAAATTCCGGCTGGGTGAAGTTCGCGGTGTAAGCGACTTGCGGATCACCCGTGAGATCGATGTCCGTGAGCGGTAGTTCGACGGTTACTTGCTGCAATTGTTGACAAGTTTCATCGACTCGGCGACACGCCGCGTCATATGCCCGACGCAGATCAGCCCCCTTTGTTCTGGCGTGCGCGACCACGAGAATTGTCTTTTGCGCGTGGTCGAAGATGACCATGCGGTCGTAGAACGCAAACGACATGTCCGGGAGTTTCCGGTCGTCGTGCGGAGCATTTGGCAACCGTTCGGCGTAGCGGACAATATCGTAGCCGGTATACCCAACCGCTCCACCGCAAAATCGCGGAAGCTTCGGATGCGGTGCCGCTCGATAGCCAGCGATCAATGTTTCCAACTCTTTGAGTGGATCGGCCACCGTGCGAACAGACTCTGGGCCAAACTTACCATCGGCATCGCACGACGAGATTCGCACTTCGTGATCAAAGGCGTCAAATCGCAAAAATGGGTCTGTCCCCACAAAGCTGTAGCGGCCGATTTTCTCTCCACCGACAACGCTTTCAAAAAGAAATGCACACGCGCCCGACTGCAATTTGCCAAACGCTGTCACCGGAGTCAGCGTGTCAGCGACTAGTTGCCGATAGACCGGTACCAAGTCACCTTGTTCGGCCATGCGGCAAAAGGTGTCAAAATCAGGACGATGACGGATCATGAAGCAAACCTATGTGATGCCTGTTGAGCGGGAGTATCGAGCGAGCTGCGGGATGATAGCGTTCGTGATCAACCGAGCGACGGTGACAGCGATCTGGAATGTCTAAAAGTTCGCCAATCAAATTTCCGTTCCGAACATTCTTGAGCGAATCGTTCAACTTTTCGTGCGGGGTTTGACCTCCCCAAAGTGACCACTAGAATCCGACCGCCGCAGAACGGATTACTTTGGCGGCAAGTCACGTGAGCGAACATCATGAAGAAATGCCGTCGCTGTTCCAAGCCTGCTACTCTGCACATCACAGAGATTCGCAAAGGTGAAGTGCAGCAATTGCATTTGTGTGAAATCTGCGCCCAAAAATATCTCGCACAGGGAAACGCGGACGAGGATGAACCAAGTTCCAGCGCGACTGTTGAGGACTTGGAGGCAGCCGACGAGTTGGCTTGTCCTCACTGCGGGATTACTTTCAGACAGTTTCGCAGCCAAGGCCGTCTCGGCTGCCCACACGACTATGAAGTCTTCGAAACTGAACTGAATCAGCTACTCGAAAACATTCACGATGGTACTCAGCATTGTGGAAAGGTCCCTCAACGGACAGGGGAAGCTCATCAGGATCACTTCCGATTGATTAAGCTGCGGAACGAGTTGCAGGTGGCGGTTAAAGAGGAAGCTTACGAAAAAGCGGCAGCACTGCGCGACGAAATTCAGCAGATTGAAAGCCGTTTGAAACCACAAACAACCATCTGAAGTTTTATTGTTGGCGCGAGGATCACCGCGTCGTAACCACAGTCAAGGAGACGCATCGTGGATCTGGACTCGCTTGCTCAACATTGCGGCGAATGGCTGCGTGGCACGGGACCAGACTCAGATATTGTCATGTCGAGCCGCATTCGGCTGGCGCGCAATCTGGCGGAATTCCCGTTTCCTAATCGTGCCGATACTGCGGCAAAATCGGAAATCGAGACGTTGATTTCTGAACGAATGAAAGCTTTGTCGCAGCGGCAAAAGCTCAACTACATTCGCGTTAGTGACCTGAATGCGCTCGATCGTCAATTTCTTGTCGAGCGTCAATTGATTAGTCGTGAGCTTTCTGAAGGATCTGGCCCGCGTGGAGTTGGCATCAGCGACGAAGAAAACATCAGCGTGATGATCAACGAAGAAGATCATGTGAGAATGCAGGTGATTCACAGTGGCTTTGCACTCGATGATTGCTGGGCTGAAATCAACCGCGTTGATGATTTGCTGGAACATGAAATCTCGTTCGCGTTCGATGATCGCCTGGGATACCTCACTGCCTGTCCGACAAATGTCGGAACTGGCATTCGCGTGAGCGTGATGCTGCATCTCCCCGGTTTGGTGCTGACGAAAGATATTCAGAAGGTTTTCCAGGCGCTGCAAAAACTCCGTCTTGCGGTGCGCGGCCTCTACGGCGAGGGAAGCCAAGCCATGGGAGACTTCTATCAGATCTCGAATCAGGTGACCCTTGGTCGTAGCGAAGAGGATCTAATCAAGACCATTAAAGAAGTGATCCCCTCAATCCTGAAGTATGAACGACGAGCTCGCGAAACTCTCCTTCTCGAAAACCGTGAAGGACTGCACGACCAAATTGCGCGAGCCTTTGGAATCCTCAGCAGCGCTCAAACCATAACGACCGAAGAAACGTTGCATCTGCTTTCGAGCGTTCGAATGGGGGTCAACCTCGGTTTGATCGATGAGCTTCAGATCCCTGCGATCAACGAACTGCTCATCCTGACGCAACCCGCTCACTTGCAAAAAGTCCGCAAGAAGCCGCTGGAGTCTGCGGAACGTAACATTGCACGAGCCTCGCTGCTTCGGCAGCGATTAACCGCTCGCGAGCACGAAACAAATTGATTCCGACTACGCACGCTTAACTCTTCCCATAACTTTGAGGATCTCACCGTGCTCGCGACTGTTGGCCAGTTGATGTTGATGACTGTTTTGATGGCTCCCGGACCCGACATCATTGGCGACAACGCCGCGTTAGAACTGCGTTACGCGGGAACGCTCGCCAAAGTTGGTCGCAATGGGACAGAGCAACCACTCAAGAAATTCACGCTCTACTCCGTCATCACGAAACAAGGAGACGGCAAAAGACTGGCTTACCTGACCGACGAACGAGGCGGCGGAAGCTGGGCTTGGCCGGAACGGTTCGGCACACTGGACCTCAATGCGAAAAATGCCGCTGCGAATGGCGCCACGATTCGAGTCTTAGCCGACCACGAAGGTGTCCCCCATCCCATCAACATTCGCCAGCCGATCTTCGAATTCGCCGACAAGTTGTCCGAGGATGAAGAGTTGGATTGGACTTCCGGCCAAAGTTCTTACGAAGTGGCAGAAGAGACGAAGAGGTTAAAGGATCGTGAGTGTCACATCGTTCGTGTTTCAACAAACAATGGTCGCAAGCAACGACTCTGGATTTCAAAAGCAGACAAGACTTTGTTGGTTGCGGCGGAGCAACAAGTCTTCATGGGACGCGGCGAAGAGTTCCTGCTGAAGCTTGATCTCGAATCCGCAAAGCCGGTTGATGTGGCTGCCTTTGAAAAACTCAATAAACCTCTGCAGACGCTGCTCGATTTGAAATCTCAATTCAACCGGCCAGACGGCGAGACCAAAGCCGAACTGAATCCGGAGCAGATTGCCTCCGCTCAAAAGGTCATCGGCTCTTTGGAGAAACAAGCCGAAGGAACTCCGTTCGCGACATTGGCGGCCGTGGTGAACCGAGACGTGAAAGCTCAAACCCAACGGACTGATGATGTCGAAAGCCTTGCCAAAAAGTTTGTTGGACAAGCTGCTCCGGCTTTTGAGGTGACGACGCTCGACAAGAAAACCATCAACTCGAAAGACCTCGCGGGGAAGATCGTCGTCCTTCACTTTTGGGACTACGAAGGCGAGCCACTCGCTGAGCCGTATGGGCAGGTCGGCTATCTCGATTTCTTGTCGAACAAACGCAAGAAATTTGGCATTGAAGTCGTCGGCGTGGCCGTGAATGAATCGTTTTCTGACGGAACGAAAGCGTCAGGCGCATTGCGATCCGTTCGTAAACTCCGCGAATTCATGAATCTCAGCTATCCGATTGGTACCGACGATTCGACGCTGCTCGCAAAATTCGGCGACCCTCGAAAGCTGGGGGCCAAGCTCCCGCTTTGGGTTGTGATCAATCCAGATGGAAAGATCGCCCACTACCACGTCGGCTTCTACGTCATTAAACCGGACGAGGGCCTTCGACCGCTCGACGAAGCCGTAATGAAGCAGATCAAAACAAAGTAGTGTGTTGGTCCCTCCCATTGGCAATGCCATGAACCAGCCAGCTCCTCTCAACAACTCGGTTCCACAGGATTTTGGAACTCGATTTTCGATGCGGCCAGCGTCGCAAATCTGGGAGCAGTTTGTCTTCGGAGACGGCTCTCAGCGATTCGTCTGGGTGTGGTTCAAGCCGCAGTACGCACCTCAAGGCTTGGTCGTGCGGATTCCGAATGAGTTCTGGAAAGTCGAACCACCGTTCGTGCCGGTAACACTTCGAAACGTGTTGTTGACCGTGGGGGTTGATCCCGTCTGTATCGGGATGTGGCAGCTATATGGGATGACGTATCAAAGTTGGAACGCGACGAATCCGCTGCTCGATCAACCGATTCCGGAACCAGGACTAGGCGTAGTTGCGGAGCTTGTTGTCTATGTCGCTGCCCCGCCGATGTCATTCAATTACGCGCCCTTACCGAATTACTCTCAGCCAGCGACTCCGTTTGCGTTTGCTCCCGCTGTTGTTGCTCCTGGCCGCGACCTGACGCCGATCTTCGATCGGATCGATGTCGAATGGACATCGGCAATGGACATCGAGAAAGACTTGGATCGACTCCGAAAAATGATGGTCGACTTGACTGGTCGGCTGAAAGCGTTGAATCGCGATCTCTCGTCGGACGAGCGGTTGTATTCGAGCCGTGAAGACAAACAGGATTGGACCGATGCTCGCCGGATGTTGCGCGACGCGGAGCAACGACTGCGTGGTTGTATCAAGGACTTCGACATCGGCGATTCAAGCTCCGCCGGTTATCGCAAAGGTTACGAGCAGATTTACCGCCAGTTCATCATTCCGCGAATTCCGTTCGAGGGGATCGAAGGGCAGGTCGAGCATTTCATTTTTTATCGCAAGCTGGTGACGAACTTGCAGGGCAAGATGAACAATGCATACCTCAACGCGGTCAGCAACGGCGAGCGGCGAGCTCAACAAGTCATCGTCAGAATCGCGGCCAAAGTCCGCGAAGGACAAACACGCAAGACGGCGCTCGGCGTAATGCTTGATGGATAGGCGAAAACCAAGATTCAAGATTGTGGAGCACGTTTCCAGCGTGCTCGAGTTGCGTTCAGAATTTTAGCACGCTGAAAACGTGATCCACGAAAGACAACCACGAAGGATGCCCTATGAAAATTACAGAAATCGTCTGCCAAGTTTTGCGTTGTGAATCGGTCGTGGCGAAGACCGCGAGTTGTCAGGACGTCGTGTTAATCCGCGTTCGCACTGATGATGGACTCGAAGGAATCGGCGAGGCGGACTCTTCACCGGAAGTTGTCAAGGCGATCGTTGACGCGCCGTTCAGCCACAACATCGCCTGCGGATTGCGCCAGATTTTGGTTGGCGAGAATCCGCTCGAAGCCGAGCGACTGTGGCAGAAGATGTATCGCCGAACGATGTATTTCGGCCGCACGAGCGTCACAGTCTCAGCGATGGCCGCCATTGATATGGCACTGTGGGATCTCAAGGGAAAAGCGTTCGGGCAGCCGATTCACCGGCTGCTTGGCGGAGCTCACCACAAGGCGATTCCAGCGTATGCGTCGATCCTTTTCGGAAAGGATGGCGAGGCGACCGCCGACATCGGCCGCCGCTGGATCGAAGCTGGCTACAACGCCGTGAAATTCGGCTGGGAGCCGATGGGCACCTCCGAAGCGGTTGACATCGACCTGGTTCGTGGTGCAAGAAAGGGGCTCGGCGATAAGGGAACATTGCTCATCGACGCCGGCTGCGTGTGGGATGCTCGTACCGCGTTGCGTCGAGCACACAAGTTCGCCGATTACAACATTGAATGGCTCGAAGAACCGCTGCGCCAAGCAGATGTCGAAGGCTATCGCTGGCTTCGAGACCGCTCGCCAGTACCCATCGCAGCCGGTGAAGGGGAGTGTGGTCGCGAATCATTCCGACCATTGATCGATGAGCACGCACTCGACGTGTACCAAGTCGATCTCTCACGCAACGGTTTCACTGACGCCAACTACATCCGCCAGCGAGTTGAAGAGATCGGTGCCCGACTCTGCAACCACTGTTACACAAGCCCGATCACCGTCGCCGCCAGCCTCCACTGGCTGAGCACCTGCCGCGACGCCTTCATCTTCGAGGACTGCGTCGAAGACGTCCCGATGCGCAACGATCTGACCCTCGAACGAGTTCAAGCCGACGAAGACGGTCTCATCCGAGTCCCCGACCGCCCCGGTCTCGGCATCACGCTCAACGAGGAGTTCGTGAAGAGGTACCTGATTGCCGAATCGAGATAGGGATTTTCGTCGCATCTGAGCGTGAGGCTTGCAAACGGTTCTTTGGCTAGCTCGTGCTCATTGAAGATGACGATTGAGACTTGCGATCGCGGCGCAACTTTGATCGTCTATCAATATGGCCGCATCAGAC
This sequence comes from uncultured Planctomycetaceae bacterium, assembly GCA_903823545.1. Lineage (GTDB taxonomy): Bacteria > Planctomycetota > Planctomycetia > Planctomycetales > Planctomycetaceae > SXKJ01. Next base: position 1,664 of record CAIJTL010000719.1, on the reverse strand, counting down.
ACAATCGCTCAACTTAAGTCACGTATCTTGTCGCACTTCTCGATGATGTTCCTCACCACGTGGGAGGAAGAACGTTGGGAGGGTGAAATTGCGGCGTTGGCTGCGGAGATGGATCGTGGGTTGGTGACTTGGACGGTCACACGTGGGGCACATCCGCCGCTGACATCCGGTGGCGCGTCGCTGATTGATCCGACAGAGTTTTTGCGACACGTGGTCGACTTTCCGCACGAGCAACTTTTCTTGCTGAAGGATTTTCGACCGTATCTCTCAGATCCACGAATCGTGCGATTGCTGCGTGATCTCGCTCCAACGTTGATTGAGCAAAGCAAGACGTTGCTCTTCATGGGGCCAGATGCGGAAATTCCAGTGGAGTTACAAAAAGACGCCTTGAAATTTGATCTGCCGCTGCCGGGACTTGCCGAGTTGTCCGCAGAGTTGCACGCGGCGCTCACTGCAGAGAATGCCGATCGGCGAACTCCACTGGTGCCGACGCCCGAGCAAGAAGAGCGGCTGTTGAAGACTATGTTAGGACTGACCTCGGCTCAAGCAAGAAAATCGTTTGCGCGGGCATTCATCGGACGACAGACGATTGACGACGACATCTATGCACAGCTCATCTCCGAGAAGAAAGTGATGGTGCAAGGTTCGGAGATGCTTGAGTTTCAAGAACTGACCGAGGGAGTCAAAGACATCGGGGGTTTGGACGCTTTGAAAGACTGGGTCGCTAAGCGTTCGATGGCATTCAGCGAAGTCGCTCGCCAACGAGGCATTCCCGCACCGAAAGGTGTCTTGCTCCTCGGTGTGCAAGGTTGCGGTAAGAGTCTCACCGCGCGAGCGATCGCAAAGCTGCTCGCGTTTCCGCTCGTGAGGCTGGATGTCGCAACCTTGCTCAGCGGCGACAAAGGGCAGTCTGAGAAAAACATGCGCGACGTGCTCAGCCTAATGGAGATGATTTCACCCGCAGTCCTGTGGCTGGACGAAATCGAAAAAGGCTTCGCGGGAGCAAACGGCGAAGCGGGATCGGATTCGACGATGGTTCGCATCATGGGGCGGTTCCTCACCTGGATGCAGGAGAATCCGTCGCCGGTATTCGTGGTGGCGACGGCGAACAGCGTCACCGGCCTGCCACCGGAAATGTTGCGTCGCGGTCGCTTCGACGAACTCTTCTTCGTAGACCTACCGAATTATCACGAACGCAAACAGATTCTCGACATCCATCTTCGCAAACGACAATTTGCCCCTGATGACTATGACCTCGGCAAGCTTGCCGAGATGAGCGAAGGCTACAGCGGCGCTGAACTGGAACAGGTTGTGTTGTCGGCGATGGTTGAATCGTATGGTCGCGATGGTGGTGTCACGCAAGCGGCACTGGATAAGGCTCGCGAGGAAACGGTGCCACTGTCTGTGACAATGGAAGAAAAGATTTTTCAACTGCGAGAATGGGCTCGCGGACGCTGCCGTCCCGCGACGCCGGACAGTCGCGTACTGCAAATGCTCGAAGCGGAACAGCGTCAAAAAGCTGCCGCCGCAGGAGCCGAAGAGGAGATCGAGGACAAACCATTTACGTTTGATCCAACCGATCTCGATGATGATGACGAAACGGAAGAGTGGAAAACACTCTTGGAAAGCGGTGACATCCCTGGTGCAATTGTGGAATACATTCG
>CAIJTL010000718.1 GCA_903823545.1 uncultured Planctomycetaceae bacterium | reverse complement strand
TTTGACCAACACTTGGCCGTCCGTGAAAAAATGCTGCTCGCGGACTTGCTGCTGAATGTCCCAACCAGCCGACACCAACGCCGGGATCACAAACTTCGTGCAGATGTCCCGCTCAGTGAGCGACTTTTTGTTGAGACTCATGCTTGAGTTGCCGGGTGGCGTCCGTTTAGTCGTGTTTTGGTCCGATTGCTTACGCTTGGTTGTCTGACCATGCCATCATGCACTTTGCGAGTGAGAACGGCAATTCGGACGAGAATTGCCGTTCAAGCGCTCGCAACAAATCGAACAAGTCGAGATGAATGTCGCGGCGTTGTCCGCGCTTCAGCAACAGATGCGGTCGGACGGCTTCAAGACGTTCGTCGCTGACCGCCTCACGCCTCTTGCGATCGGGGGCCACTGTGTGTCCGATCTTCAAACCAGAAACGGATTGCAATGCTTGCCACGTCGCCACGGGGACAAGTCCCTCGCTGACTCCCCATTTCCAGATCCGGCGAATGCGATTCGCGGAAGCGTTCACGAACCCCCGACTCCAACCAGCGGCAACGTATTTCTGTTGCACAGCCTTTAGGTTCAAAGGCGAAAAATCTTTGGCGGGGAGCATGGCGAACAGTTCTCGAACCGGTCGCATGGCCGAGTTGAGGCAATCCACTTCCGCAGTCTTTTTGCCGTCCTTGGAGTAGTAGACGTCAGCGTGTCGCTTGAACGCCAAGAGCAGTTCCGCCACCAACAGGCCGGTATCGCCGGAGTCTGTTACACGATTCGTTACACGATTCGCGAGCGGATCAACGGACAGACCACCAGCGGCTTGGCTGATGAGCGTGCCGTACTTGATGCGGCTTTCCTCGCTGCCATAGGGGCCGAGCAAGATGTCCTTGCCGTCGATTCTGACGCGGGCTTGTGCCTCGCGACCGGCGACTTTGTAGAGCAAATACGAGGGAATTGCGTTCTTTTGACGTGGCATCGTGCGGTTCCTTTTTCGTTTCGTGTAACGGTTACACGAATCAAACAGGTCTTTTCACCGCACTGACGAGCGTCGTCAGGTAACGTAACTCGTTTCGGCATATAGAAATGCGGTCGAGAGGATTTGAACCTCCAAGGGGTTGCCCCCGCTAGCACCTCAAGCTAGTGCGTCTGCCAATTTCGCCACGACCGCAATATCACCAATCTCAAAGAGCAACCCTGTTACCAAGTCGTTTTGCGACAGCATTTATCGCAGATCTTCAGGCAACATTTACAAACAACCTTCAATTCGACGGTTGTTGCGGGGGAGCGGAGTATAGTCAGGCGGAGCGCCGTCGCAAGTTTGAGCCGAGAGCTTGTCACCGAATCTTTTGCTTGTCAGCGGATCTTTTGATCGGGCAGTTGCTGCCTCACCCCGGCATCGAGCGGCATTTTGTCTTCGGTAATCCCGACCTCCTTCATCAGGCGGTCCAGTTCGTTTCGCAATTGAGAGGCGATCTCCGCACATTGAGGGTCGTTTACGAGGTTGCACCGCTCATCCGGATCACAGGCAACGTGATAAAGCTCGGCGATGTGACGATCCGGTTTGCCGTCACCGTGCGGATATCGAACGAGTTTCCATTCGTCGGTGCGGACGCCACGCACATTGGGCGTGTAGGGAAACTGCTTTTCGTAGTTGTAGTGGTACAGGAACGACTGCCGCCAAGCGGGATCACCCTCGGTGACGAGTTTTCGCCACGAGTGGCCATGGATGTTCTTGGGAACCTCAACACCACAGAGATCAAGCAGACTCGGTGCCATATCGACGGTTAGCACAAGCGATTCAACAACTCGCGGACAATGCGTTGGTGCGATCTTCGGATACCGGACAATGAGAGGAATACGAATGCTTGGTTCATGCATCGTCCGCTTATCAACCATTCCGTGCTCACCGTTGAGCAAGCCGTTGTCACCCATGAAGACAATGATCGTGTTATCGAGTTGTCCGCTCGCCTCCAACGTTTGATAAAGGCGGCCAACGCTGTCATCGACGGAAAGGATCGTCCCCCAGTAGGCTCGCGTCATCGCAGCGAAATCTTTGACAGCGGCAGGGCTATCGTCAGGAAAATTCTTTCGCCATTCAAAGAGCGGGCCATAGATGCCGTGCCATGTTGGCAAACGCTCTTTGATCCAAGTCGGTTTTCCTTCGAGTTGAAACGCGGTTTGCGGATACCTCACATCGACGTGGTCGAAGGCGTGCTCGTGTTTCTTTTCGGGAAAGTAGAAGCTGTGTGGAGCCTTGTGGCCCAGCATCATCAACCAAGGTTTTGAATGCGGCTTCTTCAACCACGCTTCCGCCATGTCAGTCACGACGTGCGTGTAATAGCCGGGAAGAGTCGCTCGTTTGCCGTCGACATTGAATTCAGTATCGAAGTACTTGCCCTGCCCCTTATGAGTCACAAAGTAATCGAAGCCGGGTCGTTTTTCGTCGTTCTCTTCGCCCATGTGATACTTGCCGACGTAACCGGTCTCGTAGCCAGATGATTGCAGTAATCGAGGAAAACTCGCGAGGTCGGCGGGGTACTCGGTGAAGTTGTTCGTCACGCCGTGAGCGTGTGCATAAAGACCGCTCAAGATCGACGCTCGACTCGGTGAGCAGAGCGATGTTGTGCAAAATGTATTCTTGAAGAACAGCCCTTCGCGAGCGAGTCGGTCAATGTGCGGGGTCTTCACATGCGGATGCCCGGCGTAGCTCAAGCAGTCCCAGCGTAGATCGTCGCACAAGATGAAGAGCACATTCGGTCGAGCGACGGTCGGCGATTGAATCGTCTCATTCGCGACCGCCGGTT
>CAIJTL010000717.1 GCA_903823545.1 uncultured Planctomycetaceae bacterium | reverse complement strand
CGCATCGACGCGGCGAAACAAGAAGTCATGATCCAAGCTCTTCTGGTGGAAGTGACGCTCGACAACACCGATGAATTCGGAGTGGAACTCGGCTTCCAAGATTCTTTGCTCTTCAACCGCAGCCTCACTGGCGCGTCGGATATCACCACGATCTCGACGACATCGACAGCCGCTGGTCAGCCGCAAGTCACCACGCAAAGCATCGTGTCTCAAGCGGCCACGCCAGGTTTTCTGTTCAACAACTTAGGCCCCTTGGGAAACAACGTTGGTGCGAAAGGCTCTGATCCGAATGCCGTTGGCAGCCAAGGACTCAGCAACTTCGGCGTCGGACGAACAAGTAACAGCGCGGGCTTCGGTGGCCTGGTGCTCTCAGCGGGTTCCGAAAGTGTGAACGTACTGCTGCGAGCGTTGTCTGCCAGTCGTAAGCTCGAAATCCTGAGCCGTCCGCAAATCCGGACGCTCGACAGCCAAACTGGAACAATCAACGTCGGACGTATTGTGCCTGTCGTGGATAGTTTCACTTCGACTGGTATCGCCGGAAATCTCGCCCCTGTAGTAAAACGAGATCCCGATGGAATTATTCTGGAGGTAACGCCTCGCGTAACTCCTGACGATCGCGTGGTAATGCTCGTTCATGCCGAACGGAGCAAGTACAACCTCACTTCGGGCGAGGGGGTGACCCTCACGACAGATGCAACAGGACGCGAAATCAGATCCCCCGTGAAAGACATTAGCACGGCGCTGACGACCGTCTCCGTGGCCAACGAACAAACGATTGTGGTCGGTGGTTTGATCCAGAAAACCGATGACCTCATCACTCGCAAAGTCCCGTGGTTGGGTGATGTCCCGATCATTGGCAACGTCTTCCGCTTCGATGCGCACCTCTGCAAACGAACGGAGTTGTTGATCTTCCTGACGCCGCGAATCGTGAAGAGCAACAGCGTCTCGGAGATCATCAAGCAGATCGAAGCGGAGCGATTGCACTACACTGAAGAAGAAGCTGAAGCGATTCACGGCCCGATCTTCTCGGCACCCGCATCAACGCTAGAAAACTCGCCGAACGGTGCAACGGCTCCGGCATACGGACCTAGCGAACTATGGATGCCGCCGTCGCCTCAAGAGGCAGGACCACCGCCTCAGCCAATGGGTAATCGATCAAACTCCGCTCCACGTGTCATGCCGGTGTCGCCTGCCAGCAATGTCGAATCGAGCGTTAATCCGGTGAGCTATCAGCAGCCGAACGACTCGGCGACGAATTCACCAATCGCGCCCAAAAAAGCCAAAGCAACCAAGAGAACGGGAACTGTCTTAGACACATTCCATCGTGAGAAACCAACTGCTGGAAGATGAGCAGGATCAAATGACCTTGATGCTGTTTCAAAACTAACCCGAAGCGTAAGCGAGGGCGATTCCACGCGTGATCTCCCGACGCCCTCGCTCACGCTTTGGGTTAGTAAACCTGTTTTGAAACAGACCCTACGCCAAGCAGAGACGAAACATGCACATCACTCAAAAGATTTCTGGTTCAACACGTGCCGTACGGCAGACATGGATGATCGTCGTGTCGGCCATCGCGCTGGCGTGCTCTTCCGGATGTACGACCAGCGGACTGTTTTCTTCGTGGACTCACAAGGACGAAGTCCCCAAAGCTACCTCCAAGAATCCAGCGGTTCGTTGCCTCTGTCTTTGGGAGCCTGCCGAAGGAACTGGCGTCGATAATAAGCCCGCTCGCGGTGTCGCCGGACAAGTTTTCTTCTTCACGCGAGACAGCGTCTCTTCCGTCGCCATCGAAGGGGACGTCCGAATTTTCATGTTCGACGATCAGGGTTCTGAAGAAGAGCAAAGCAAGCCGCTGCACCAATTCGACTTCAAAGACAACACCTTCCAAGCCTTCATGACTCCCACACAATTTGGCCCGTCTTATCAGTTGTTTGTCCCTTACTCACGCAAAGGTCGGCATCAAGCGGAGCTGGCTGTTCGAGTCCGCCTCGCTCAAGAAGGAGCACCGCCAGTCTTCTCTGACATCACCAAAGTCGTGCTCAACGGACATGAACGAATCAAGCCAAAGGCTACGGACGAACCTGTTCCCGGTGAAATCGGTGGTCCTGTCGGATCAACCAAGAGCGACATCGAACAGTTCGGTATCCCCGAAGTCGTCACTCCTCAATT
>CAIJTL010000716.1 GCA_903823545.1 uncultured Planctomycetaceae bacterium | reverse complement strand
TGTAGGACTGCGCTCCGCGAACCCAGTCGGCCTGTTTGACATGCACGGCAACGTGTGGGAATGGTGTCACGACGGGTACGACGCGAAGTGGTATGAGAAGTCTCCCCAGGAAGATCCGGTTGGTCCGATTGGGTCTTTGCGACGAGTGGATCGAGGCGGCAGTTGGAGTGGCGTCCCCGCCTTCGGCCGATCGGCGTTCCGAATCAGCAGCAACCTGATCTACCGCTACGACGACCGCGGCTTCCGCATCCTGCGAGTGCTCGACGCTCCCTCGCCAACCGCAGGTCTCACTCCGTCACTTCCGAAGCCCATCAGCGCTCCGCAAATTGGGAAACCGAATGGTCCAGCTCCGTCACCTGCCAAAGCTCCGTTCGACGCCCAGCAAGCTCGCTCGCATCAGGAAGTGTGGGCGAAGCAACTCGGCGTGCCGGTTGAATACACCAACAGTCTCGGCATGAAGTTCTCTCTCATCCCGCCGGGTGAGTTCACGATGGGGAGCACGCCCGAAGAGATCGAGGCGACGCTGAACCAGATTCGGACGGAAGACACCGCGTGGCGAGACCGCGCGAAGAGCGAAGGGCCGCAGCATTTGGTCAGGCTCACGCGGCCAATTTACCTGGGAACGACCGAAGTCACTCAGTCACAGTATGAGCGCGTCATCGGCAAGAATCCCTCGCACTTTTCGGCGACGGGAGCGGGACGAAAAGTGATGAGCGGTCTCGATTCGCGATCGCATCCGGTCGAAACCGTTTCGTGGCACGAGGTCCTTGAGTTTTGCTCGAAGCTGGGGCAGCGGGAAAAGTTGACGGGATCGCTGCCGCACCGAACGGACTCATCCGGTCAACCGTCTGCCGATCCGTATGGCCTTCCCACGGAAGCCGAATGGGAGTTCGCCTGCCGTGCGGGAACGACGACTTCGCACTGGACGGGAAACGACGAAGTGTCGCTCGCTCGCGGAGCCAGATTCGGTGATCAGGTCGAACTCCGCACGTATCCCGTCGGAACGCTTGAAGCCAATCCGTTTGGTCTGTTCGACATGCACGGCAATGTGTGGGAGTGGGTTCGCGACGGATGGAGCCAGAACTATTATGAACAACTGAAAGATCAGCCGGCGATCGATCCACTGGGCGTTCAGCCGCCCGGAGGCATGCGAGTTCAGCGCGGTGGTGCGGCGCGACTGCACGCGATGCATTGTCGCTCCTCCAATCGAGGCTCCGTGCCTCCCGACGCGCGGCTCAACGGCTGGGGCTTCCGCATCGCTCTGTCGGTTGAGGCGGTTCAGAAGAAGCTCAGCGAACCGGAGGAAACAACGGCACTTCAATTTGACGGAAGTGGGGCACGCGTCGAAATTCCTTCGCTGGTGATGGAGCCAACCAAGCCGATCACCATCGAGGTCTGGGCTCGCCCCTCGAAGCCTGTCAATCACGGGGTCGTTGCCGGTTTTGCAGGCCAGTGCGTTTTGCGGCTGCGAGCGCGGCAGTGGTGGTTCGGAGTGAGAGACAAGGACTCGAAGATTCACGAAGTCGTCGCGAGTGCTGATGTCGACTGGAACAAGCCCGCTCACGTCGCGGGAGTTTTCGACGGTACGCACGTCCGGCTATTTGTCGATGGCATCCGTCACGGTGAGCCTGTCCCCTGCTCCAGTGTGGTCGCTGTCAACTGGATGGCCACGCTCGGCTCGGCCTTTGACGGAACAGACCCATTCGCAGGCGAGATTTCTCAGGCTCGATTCTCTCAGGTCGCCCGATACGTCGATGACTTCGATCCTCCGGCCCGATTCACATCCGACAAAGACACGCTCGCGCTGTACCTCTTTCAAGAGGGATCAGGGACTTCGCTGAAGGACGAGTCCGGCCACATGCACAGCGGCAAGATCGTCAACGCGAAGTGGATGTCGAATGGGACACAAGAAAAAGCCAAAGCCGAAGCCGAAGCGGCATCGAGTGGCACAAGCCCTGATCGCACTGCCGCCGAATGGGTCATCGGACTTGGGGGCGAGGTTTATGCGGAGGGAGTTTCGGGAGCTATCAAAGACGTGAAGGGACTGCC
>CAIJTL010000715.1 GCA_903823545.1 uncultured Planctomycetaceae bacterium | reverse complement strand
TGGCGAGCGGATTACCGAGGCGCAGCTTGGCGACGGAGATCAGATTCATGCGGGTGAAACCGTTTTCGTCGTTAGCATCGAATTGGGTTCGACGATTGCGGAGAAAGCTCAAACCCAACTTGGGGGCGTGACGGCGACCGCTTGTCCGGCAGGGATATTCCAGTTCCAAGCCAGCCAACCACAATCACCGCCGCTCAACGCGATTCGGCGATTGGCCAAAGTTGTCCCGCTGTCGTTGCTCGTCAATTACTCCAAGCTCGGCTTGCGGCCACCGGCGGAACCTCAGCCGGTTTATCTTTTCGATTGGATCCCGATGCCGATCGTCACGCAGTTGTCTCCGGTCTTTGTGTCGTCGGAGACGCCGATCGACGCGATGTTGCCGCTGATTGAGCAAGGCTGGGGACAAGACGCCGTCGTGTTGATCTTTTCCAAGAGCGAGGCCGCACAGCTCATCGCGCACTTGAGAGTCGCGACGCGCGGGATGACCGAAGCGACGGGAACTCCGATTCCCAAACACATGTTTGGCGCGTGTTATCCAAGCATGGTCGAGCCAGTGGTCTCCAACAGTGATCCGGAGTTCGCTCAGTTTTTGTTTTCTGGCCTTGATGCGATCCTCGTCGAATCACCGGCTACTGAATGGAGCCTGCTAGCACCCTCTCACTTTATCCGTGTGCTTGAAAAAGCTGGATTTGAAGTGGGCGACCTGCACATTTCAAAGAGTCCATCAGCTGCGGCCAGCTCGAACTCACCCCGCAACAACATGAGTGTCGCCGAAGCTCCTAACCCGATTGAACCACGGCCCTCAGGTGTCCGCAGTTTTGGCACGACCATAGGCATGTCACCGGTCGTGTTTTCGCTCCCGTCGCCCGATTATCCACAGACGGGACGCGAAGAGGCTCAACTCCGACCAGATACCGCCGTTCTCTTGGATGTTGTCGCGGGGCCGTTGGTTGGTCAGAGAATCCCAGTCAGACTCGGTCAAAGCTTTTCAGTGGGCCGCGTCGAAACCAATGACTTCGCTTTCCCCACTGACTTGGCGATGTCGAGCCGACATTTCCAGATCGAATTCCTCAACAACGAACTCACCGTCCACGATCTTGGCAGCCGGAATGGCACGTTCGTCAACGGCATCGCGTGCAAGCGAGCCGTTCTCAGCAGCGGCGACCGCTTGATCGCCGGAGACAGCGTCTTCCAGATTCGTTTCGGCGTCATCGAGTCTGAAGCAGGCTCGGATCAATTCATCGAAACCGTCACCGAAATCATGTGACTGGATTTCGGTCAGATCGAATTGCTTCGGCGATCCAATTTCACTTCGAGGTGGCCACTTCAGCGTAAGTTGTGTCTTCTGCCTGATGGGCTCAGAATCAACGCAACTTTGACGCTCCTTGGTGCGACAATAGTTCGCATCAGCGTCAACGGATCGGCGAATGTTGAGATGAGCGGCATGAGTTCCGCTCGATTGTTTGCCTCTCAAGTAAGATAGAAGAAACACGGCGATGAGCGACCCCAAACAAACTGATCGACCTATCTCGGTAAAGACCCCTCTGGGACCAGACAAGTTGTTGCTGATTGGCATTTCTGGACAGGAAGCGGTTTCGCGACTGTTTCGGTTTCAGTTAGATGTGCTGGCGAAAATGGGGACCGACGTTCCATTTGACAAGCTGTTGGGACAGAGCATCACAGCAGAGGTGCAGTTTCATCCAAAGGAGCCGAAGAAACGTTACCTCAACGGCATCTGCTGTCGAGTTAGTGAAGAGGGACAGGACGGCGAGTTCACGACCTATCATCTTGAGATCGTGCCGAAGTTTTGGTTGGCCTCGCGAAAAGCTCAGAGCCGCATCTTTCAGCAGATGTCCGTGCCCGACATCCTGAAGAAAGTTCTCGACGGGATCGACACAGCGTTTGAGCTGCAAGGGACGTTCGAGAAACGCGATTACTGCGTGCAATATCGCGAGACCGATTTCAATTTCGCATGTCGCTTAATGGAAGAAGAAGGGATCTATTTCTTCTTCAAGCATGCGGACGGCAGCCACAAGATGGTGATCGCGAATTCGCCACAGAGTCATTCAGCGCTTCCCGATAGCAGCAAAGTGATTTACGAAACGGTCACTGGTGGTAACCGACCGGAAGATCGCATTTACGATTGGCACAAACAGCAAGAGCTGCGTTCTGGCAAGTATCTGCTGTGGGATCACACGTTTGAGTTGCCTCACAAACATTTGGAAGCGGACAAGACGATCCAAGACAGCGTGCAAGTCGGAGCGGTGACTCACAAGTTGAAGGTCGGTGGAAATGACAGCTTGGAGATTTACGACTATCCCGGTCAGTACGCGCAACGTTTTGATGGCGTGAATCCCGGTGGTGGCGATCAGGCTTCAGAACTGCAAAAGATCTTTCAGGACAACAACCGGACGGTCGAAATCCGTATGCAGGAAGAGGCGGCTGCGAGCATTGTCATTCAAGGTGCGAGCACTTGTCGCCATCTTGTCAGCGGCCACAAGTTTTCGCTCGAACGTCACTTCAATGCGGATGGCGAGTACCTGCTGACGAGCGTTACCCATTCGGCCACGTTCGATTCCTTTCGATCCGACAGTTCTGGCGACTTCCACTACACCAACCAATTCACTTGCATGCCGCTCGCATTGCCCTTTCGTCCGGCGCGAGTCACTGCTAAGCCGGTCGTCCAAGGGACGCAAAGCGCTGTTGTCGTCGGCCCACCGGGTGAAGAGATTTGGCCGGACAAGTACGGGCGGATCAAGGTTCAATTTCATTGGGACCGCGAAGGAAAGAACAACGAGAAGAGTTCTTGTTGGATTCGCGTCGCGACTTCTTGGGCGGGAAAGAACTGGGGCGGGATTTGTATTCCGCGCATCGGCCAAGAAGTGATTGTCGCGTTTCAGGAAGGTGATCCGGATCAGCCGGTCGTCGTTGGCAGCGTTTACAACTACGAGCAGATGCCGCCGTTCAAGCTCCCTGAGAACAAGACGCAGATGGGCCTCAAATCTCGTTCGCACAAGGCTCAGGGCTACAACGAAATTGTGATGGACGACACCGCTGGCAAAGAAGAGTTGCGGATGCACGGCCAGTACAACATGAACACTGTCGTCGAACACGACCAAACTTCGACCGTTCACAACAATCGCACCGACAAGATTGACGTCGATGACTCAGAGACCGTCGGAAACAACCAGACCATCGACATCGGCAACGATCAGAAGATAACCGTTGGTGCGAATCGCAATATCGAGACGGGAGCCGATCACACTGAAAACATTGGCGCGAACCTAAAACTGACGATCGGCTCCAATCAAACATTGGGCGTTTCCGCAAATCGAGAAGTCACAGTAGGTGGAAATGTCACCGAGGACATCTCCGGCAATCGAGGTTTAACCGTCAGCGGAAACGACGAAGTGGGCGTCAGCGGCACCCAAACAATTGGTGTGAGCGGAGCAATTTCGATCTCGTCCGACACCAGCATTGAACTGTTCGTTGGCGGTTCTTCGATCTTGATTGAGCCAGGCAAGATCACGATTGGTTCGCCGCTCATCGAGATTGTCGGTGATGCGAAGGTCGACATCGGCGGCGCCTTGGTCACTTGCCAAGCCAAGGGGATTTGCGAAGTCAAAGGCTCAATCGTGAAGCTCAACTGAGCGGGCACGCTCACCGTTTTCGTAGGACGGGCACTCTTGCCCGTCGATGTCATGAGCCATCTTGACGGGCAGGAGTGCCCGTCCTAGCCCAAAATTTCGGAGTTTTCCCGTGCCCGTGCTTTCCACAAAAAACGCGATTGAAAAGCGAGTCGATCGGCTGACGGAACTCTGGAACGAGTTCGCTGAGAACGCCGAGGCACGTATCTTACGCTGGGTTATTGATGCGGACTCGATGCGGCTGGTCCACGGCTTTTTGCAGATGCAGCAGACGGACGCGAGCGACCTTCCTGACATGATTCTGCGAATCGACGATCCGATGACGGCGGATCAACCTTATGGAATCACACTGCGGCAGTCTCTGATCGAGCAATACGAACGTGACCGCAAAGGTATGGGCGAGGCGGGCATTTCCAATGAGTGGCAAGCTCCGGCGATGCGTCCGGGAGATGCCGATGTTGTGGCTGCCGTGAGTACGTTGAGATCAATGCGTAACTATCACAGCGATATGTTGCGGCATGTTGCTGTGGCACTGTTGCCCGCCAAGGTGACGAGCAGTACCGATTGGGCGAACTGGTTGCAATCGTTGTTGAAACTGGAATTGCCGCCGAACGTCCGCTGGTTGGTCATAGATGTGGCGGAGACACCGCTGTTGGACGAATTGGCGAAGGCCGGTCCCGTGCGAGTGGTGACTCAAGAGCCGAAGTTGAATTTGCCTGGGGCGTACAATGAGTTGCTGAATGATCTGCCGATGAGTGGACCGGGGGCGGTCTTTCGGAAGCACTTCATGAATCTGTTGACCGCTGCCTCCGCCAAGAATTTCGGGGCAGCGCAAGTTGCCGCCGATGCGGCAGAGCGAGTCGCCTCGGCGAATCATTGGCCGCAGATGCAGATTGTGACCGGCATGGCGTTGGGGGCAGCGGCGATCGCCGTCGGCAACATCGACGCCGCACTGGCGGTTTATCGACAAGCACATCAAGTGGCCGCCGCGTCTACCGATGATCCGGTGGCTCAGAAGCTCGGTATACAATCGCGCTTTGCGGAGGCGTCGGTGCTGATCGGCGAACAAGAGTACGAGCAGGCTGCGAAGGTTTATCTCGATATCGTGCCGCTGGCGGAAAAGCACGCGGATCAGTTCTCGTTGCTGGAAAGCTGGCGCATGGCGGCTTACTGCTACGAACAAGCCAAGCAGTATGAGCCAGCTTGGAACAGCGGCGTGAAGGCGCTGGATGTCGGCGACGCGATGAAACCGGAAGCCCGTGAGACTTCGACGTTGCCGTATGTTGGACAAGGGTTGTTGCGGCTGGCGCTGCGTCGTCCGTATGCCGAACACAAACAGTCGATCCGCGAGCGAATGGAAAAGCTGCTCGGACCGAATTGGGAAGAAAAATTGAGCACGGGGACTGACGCATCATGATGCCTGCCGCCAAACATTTTGATCCAGTCCTGGGCGTTGATGTTCACATCATTCAACCTCCCGGCCCGGTGCTCCCCGTGCCGATCCCGCACCCGTTCATCGGCATCATCATCGATGCGTTCGATTACCTGCCGTGGATCGGCGGATCGGTCTACGTCAACAGCGTGATGCGTGCTCAAGCTGGGACCGAAGCGAAGGGGATGCCCAAGCACATGCCGATCGGAGGCGTCTTCGTTTTGCCTCCGTCCGACGAAGGGGAGATGTTCATGGGAAGCGCGACCGTCGAAGTCGACGGCGACGCCTTCAGCTACATGGCCTTGCCTCTGCTGACCTGTCATTCGGTCGGCACGCCGACGATCCCGCGTATCAAAAAGAAGAACGAGAATATGTCGTTGCTGATGCCAACGACAGTGGTGTTACCCATCCCGCTCGGAATGCCCGTGGTCGTCGGCGGCCCGCCGACAATCTCGCTGATGGCACTCGGCATGAAGGTCGGATTGTTTGCGCTCGGCAAGATTGCCAAGCGCGTTGCGAAGACGAACGTCTTTCAGAGAGTCCAAGCAAAGGCGAAAGGGAAGTGGGACAACTTCAAAAAGACGATCGACAGCATGCGCAAGGGCTGCGGTCGTGCGGGCGAGCCGGTCGATGTCATCAGCGGCGCGAACGTCGATGACTTCTTGGATTACGAACTCCCGACGTCGTTACTGCCGTTCCAATGGAAGCGTTACTACAACAGCGAGTTCGCGAACGTCGTCGGTCCGCTTGGTCGAGGCTTTCGCCACGAGTATCAGCGTTCTCTCCGAAAGACGGCAAACAGTTTTGAATACATCAACCAAGAAGGCAGCGTGGTTGAGTTTCCGCCGTTTGAACCTAACACGACAGAGACCAGTAACGACGGCTTGGTGCTGAAGCGATTAGAGCAAAGCTGGTTCGAGATTCGTACGGCGAGCGGCCCGCGGATGCTCTTTCAGTTTCAGCCCGGCGAGACAGAAACTCCGCTCCGTTCGCTGCGAGAATTCGATCAGTTTCAAGACTTTGGCTTTGACCGTTCTGGACGTTGTACGGGACTCAGCGATGCGTTGGGCAATCGAATCACGTTCGAGTATTCGCCTGCTGGTCATATTGCGCGAGTGAAGCTGTCTAAGACCAACGATCAAGGGACGCTCCCCGAGCAAATCATCGCCAGTTATCGCTACAGCCCGAACG
>CAIJTL010000714.1 GCA_903823545.1 uncultured Planctomycetaceae bacterium | reverse complement strand
GTGGTAAATTCCTCCCTGTCCGCTGCTAACACACATTGGATTCACCTGCTGACTTCTCAGGAAACTTCCATGAACCGACACGATCAGTTTTTGCGTGAGCATGAGGCACTGACTCGACGTTTCTTTTTGGGATTGGGTGTCGCCGGAACTGCTGCAATCGTGGCAGGGACTCGAACGGCACAAGCGAGCGAACTTGCTCCCGAATTGGCGGACGCGATCGAAAAGCTCGAATCGTTTCTGACACCGCCAGACAAATTCCGTGACGTATCGCGAGGCAAACCTTTGCCGCACTCGTTGTCCGAGGAGAAGCGTGTCGAAGTGGGGCTCACTCGCGAGACGTGGAAGTTGGAAGTCACATCAGACACAGAACAACCCGCACGTATCAAGAAGCCGATGACGACGGCAGATGGATCGGCCCTCGACTTCGCCGGGTTGATGCAGATCGCAGAGACGCATCCGGTTCGCTTCGCAAAGGTGATGACTTGCCTCAACATCGGCTGCCCACTTGGTACCGGCATTTGGGAAGGGGTCCCAATGCGAGAAATCATTTGGCGAACGCAGCCGGTCGAGAATCTGCGGCGCGTGTTCTACTACGGCTATCACAACGACGACCCGAAGCAGATCTTTCGCAGCTCGCTCCCGATCGGGCGAGTGCTCGAAGATACGTATGATCTGCCGCCGGTGATTCTGTGCTACAAACTCAACGGCCAGTTCTTGTCACCCGAACGTGGCGGCCCGGTGCGTGTCGTCGTGCCGGAGGCATACGGGTTCAAGTCGATCAAGTGGCTCAGCCAAATCGTGCTGACAAACCTGGCCTATGCGAACGACACCTACATCGACGGCAACAACGATGTCGACAGCCCGCTGAAGACGTGGGCTTCAACACTCTCGGTCCCGAAAGAAGTCGCCGTGAACCAGCCGATTCCCGTGACCGGCTACGCGCAGGTCGGCATCTCCGGTTTGAGCAAAGTCCAAATCTGGATTTGCCCGAAAGGGACCGAACCCGCGAACGATCCGAATTTCACAACAGCCCCGTGGAGCGACGCTCAAATTCTTCCGCCACCAAAAATCTGGGGCGGCAGCTTGCCGGAGGACAAGTTTCCTCAGAACACATTGGGCTTTGATGCCGACGGTCATCCCAAGACATGGCCCATGCGATTGAGCAAAGCTCATTGGGCCGCGCTGCTGCCGGGACTACAGACCGGTGAGTACACGCTCCGCTCACGTACGATCGACGAGAAAGGAGCCGCTCAACCGATGCCGCGTCCCTTCCGGAAATCGGGCCACGCCGCGATTGAGCAAGTCAGCTTGGTCGTGAAGTGAGCGGTCGCAGAAGATAAGCACGCCGATTCCAATGGCTGCCGCCATAAATGAAATCATTGCGCCCAGTTGCTTCGACTGAGTCGTATGCCATTCGACTCGCAAGTTGCCCGAGTACCCCGCAGGAACTTCAACTTTCATCAGTCCGCTTGAGTTCCGCATCAGTGGAATGGATTCGCCATTCAAACTCGCCGAGAAACCGACAGGAAAATAGTAGTGCGGTAATATAACCGACGACTTCTCGCGAGCTTTCAGCCTGCATTCCAAACCCGTTTGTTGAATTCGGTAATTACTGACTTCGACAGGAGGATTGGAAATCACTCGGCGAGTTTGCGGATCAATTCGCAAACTCTTGGCGTCTCGAGGAAGCCACTCGTCAGCCAAGTCAGGTGCGAAAAACTGATCCGCGATCTCGGCTGCTGACCGAGGCTCATTAATGCGAGTCACCTTCGGTGGCGAACGAGTCAACGCAGGCCACAAGAGGAAACCTGCCAGCAGCGCGAACCGCAAGCATCGTCGCGCGTAAGGAGTGATTCCATGCAACGACATTCCGGCGAGTCCGGCCATCGCCAACGAAACGAAAGAGAGGAGTCGCCACGGGAATTGAATCCGACGTAGTAATGGCAATGCTTTCCATATCCACGCTGACTGCGGTGTCATCAAGAACAAGTTTGCGATAAGGAAGAACAAACAGAGCACTGCGACTCGTCGTTGCGCGACACTCCATTGTTTCCAGTGGACCGTAACTCCCACCAAACCAATCGCAGCGATCAACGTATGCCATAGACCCAACTTCACCGGAATTGG
>CAIJTL010000713.1 GCA_903823545.1 uncultured Planctomycetaceae bacterium | reverse complement strand
GGTTTCGAGAACCGCTTGAGCTTTGACCTCATCGAACGATTTGACTCCGCGTCGTTTCAACGCCTCTTGAAGCAGCACTGCCTTGCCGCTGAAGAGTTCTTTCTTGGTCTCTTTCGTCTCTTCAGCGGGCCTGGAATTGCTGGTGGCCGCTTGATTGTCGGACGCTGGTTTGTTCGCAGGAGTTTTGGTTGGTTCTGCCTGTTGTGCAACAGCGAATAACCGGAATGAGGCCAGCGTCAGCAAAAACGCGGCTACCGTCAGCAAAGTGAATCTGTTGGTCCTCGTAACGTTGGTCGGCATGACAATTCTCAGAACACTTCGGACGACGGGTAATGTCGCTTGATGGTCCGCTTACGGAGGACAAGCAACGCGATCAGATTGAACAATTTCCAAACGAGTAACCAACTTGTCAGCCGATAGGCTTGAACGAAGTCGCTGAGGCCGAAGAAGAAAAAAGCAGCGGCGTAACTTAGCTCCAAGCATTTCGATTTGCGGTGTTGCAGATGTCGGCGAATGACCAATGAGCTGCACGCAAACCAACAGGTTCCCTCAAACAAATTGAAGCCATGTTGCCAGACAAAGTCGCTCAGCGGACCGTTCGGGTCGTACTCCCACCACGTGTGCCACCATAGCAATTCGAGCCAGTCCATTATTCGCTCGAATCTACTCGCCCGATTTGCCAATCACGATTAGGCGCAATGGCACTTTCGATCCACCTTTGGCGGCGAGCGTGACGCTCAACATCGTGTGTTCCTTCGCCGCGTTGTGAGTCAGTGCTGCTGCGTCAGTCGGCTTCTCAACCGGCAGTAGCGAGAAGATCGCAGGGTGAGTTGAGCCGGCAGTCTTCGCACTTTTCTTGGAGAGCGAAGAGATGCCGCTGATCGGTTTCGGATCGGAGTCGGACGCGGCTGGAATGCCGAGCAAGAAGTCCGCGAGGTCGCTGGTTCCGACATGATTGCCGTCTTCCGGCTGTTGGCCATATCGCAGCGTGTAAATTCCCGGTTTGATCTCTTGGCCGCGAAAGTCCGTGAACTTCTTTTTGGCTTCAACCTGCATCACGCCAATCAACTCGCCGCTGACGAGCGGATACTTCACGCTCAATGTCGGCTTGAAGTCAGCCTTCATTGCGACTTCTTTCACGAGCCAGACCGAACAGACAGGCCCCTTCTCATTGACGACTCGGTAGCCCTTGGGATCGATCACTGCGGCAACGTCTTTGGAAACACCTTCTGGCAAAGAGGCAACTGCTTCGAGCCTACTTTCAGCCAAAGCCACGTTCGTAAGAGTCCACAATACAACGGCAACGACCGCCGAAAACTTCATAGGTAAACGCATCAAACAAGTCTCCTTTGATCAGGGAAAGCAAAAATCGTGAGGATCGTAACTCAGTGAAGCACGCATGGGAAATTAACCCACAGAATGAGACCTCATCGAGACAAGCTCATTAGTCTCCACACAACTCCCGACGCATCGTGTCGGTACGGCGGTCTTCACGCTTCATGTTCGCGCTATCGGCGCAAGTCGAAGCAGAGCAGCGAATCGAGGTCTCGTAATAGAGGTCGTCCATTCGCTACGACGGGGTAGGCCCAGGCAGGGCGGTTACTGCGTTTGGGTTGATCGAATCGTCCCTTCTCGACGTAACGTTGTGAGTTCGCTTCTACGAGGGCGAGTGGACCATCTTCGCTACGAAGAATCAGTAGCCCGTCCGCGTACGTCAGCGAGCCTTTTCCTACCGAACGATTCTGCCACATCACTTTTCCCGTGAGCATGTCGAGGCACGTGAGGATTTTCTCGTTACAGCCATACAGGAGCCCATCGACGACCACCATGCCGCCGTGGTGGTTTTGCATTTCGCGAGTCTTGTAGACCTCTTCCGCTTTGGTAGTGTTGCCGTTCGATTCCAGCCGCAAACACGCGCCTCCGGTGCCGTAACCAGAGGCGTAGAAGATGTGGTTGTCATGAAAGACCGCTGCTGAACAGTTCGCCGTTCCGTTGGCGGCGGAGGTGTTCTGCCACAGAAATTCTCCGTCGTCAGCTCGCACGCCGATAACTCCGCGGGCGGTAAAGTTGACGTATTGGCGAACTCCACCAACTTCGATCGCAATGGCCGACGCATATCCGGGAGCCGGATTGCCAGGTGCCTGCGATTTCCAAAGAACATCGCCGGTGTTCTTATTGAGGGCCACCATTGTCGCGTCATTGCCACCCGGTGTGACGATGAGCTTGTCGCCATCCACCAGAGGCGATTCACAAATGGCCCATTGAGTTGTCCGCTCGCGAAATCCAAAGCCTTTGAGAATGTTCTTGTGCCAACGGCGTTGCCCGGATTTGGCGTCAACACAAACCAAGTCGCCGAAACAACCCAAGGCATAGACGCGGTCACCATCCACGGTTGGAGTGCAACGCGGCCCATTTCCCGCTCCATCCTTGAATGCCTCGCCACCAGTCGAAGTCCCCCAAAGAGGGCGTCCACTTTTTTCATCCAGCGCCAAAACCTTTTCGTCATTCGCGATCAGCCCCATCGTGTAGATGCGACCGTTGGCCACGGAGACTGCGGCGTATCCTTCGCCCAGTCCGTCGGTAGCCCAGACCGGTTTCGGTCCTTGTCCTGTCCAAGCTGCCGCAATCTTTCCTGAACCAGAATGTCCGTCTCGACGTGGTCCACTGAATTGAGGTGAATCACCGCCGTCCTTCTCCGACACCGAGTCGTCCGATTTGGCGTTTCCAGGCTTTGTCTTTTTGGCCTTGGGGGCCGGTGGCTCGGATGGAGTACTGCCAGGGTCTGGATTCGCTTTGGCGGCACGAGCAGTCAACTTGGTGACGGCGCCATCGTTCGTACTGAAGACGGTCATCTGTTGACCCTCTTTCAGGGCATCGAGTTTGACCGTTCTGCCATCCAGTGTGATTGTCGCTCCGTCGGGAATTGAAAAAACTTGTTTCGGCTTATCACCGCTCAGCTTGAGCACGAGTTTTCTTTTGTCGACAGTGATCGATTCGATAGTGCCACTCACGACTGCGGCCCATAACGCCTGGGTGAAAACTAAACCAAGAAATGCCATGGTGACGGCAATGAAGAGCGAGCGTGACTTCATGACAAAGCTTCCTGGTTTAATGCGACCGCTTGAATCATTGATTGGTGGCATGACCAACTTGCCGTTTACGACTTCACTCGGAAGGTCGCCAAGAACGCGCTACGAGTGTTGTTGTTGGTCCACTTCCCGTTCAGGCCATCACCTTGATACGACTGACGGAGCGTGTAAGCGGGGCTGAAGTTTTCGACCTTTGTCAGCGGTTGGTAGTAGATCATTTCGTTGGTGCAGACGCAGTCTTTCTTGCCCATTTTGCGAGTCTGGATCGCCGCCAGCTTGCCGGCCGAAAAATGTCCTTTCCCTTCGAGGTGATCGTTTTGCAGAGTGATCGGTGCGGAAACGACTTTGATCACGTTCTTGGTGTATTCAGCGGCGGAGTCTTTGACGAAGGCGACGAGCGCTTCACGTTGCTCTGCCGAGGCACTCTCGTCGACGATGATGACTGCTGCCATCTTTCCCGCCTTCATCGGGAAAACACCATCGTTGCCGAGCGTCCCTTCGGCTTTGACGATGACCGCGACACCCAGACCGCTGAGCGACACGTCGTTCCAACTTCCTTTGTCGACTTTCCAGGCCATTACGGCCTCTTTACCGGCAAGGCTCATTTCCGCATTTGCGAAACAAGGGCCGGTGTAAACATCACAAGTGCGTGCTTCGAGGTATTCGCCAGTGATTGAGCCGGCAAACAAAGAATTCGCAGTCACCGTCAACAACAGCGAGGTGAGCAGCAGAGAAAGAGTTCTCATCTTTGTGCTCCTTTTCAGGAAGAGTGAAATTAGGGCGTCCGTCGACAGGGCGAGATTGTCGCGTTGCTGAGCGAAACCTGACAAGGGAAAAATGGGCCGCTCGAACAAGTTCGTCAGTCGGCCGCGCGAGGCGTCAAACGAGACTTCAATGTGGCCAGTGGTATCCGCATGAAGAACAAGCCCGAGCCTCCCGGTTGTTGGCGATCAACGTCATAGAACACGACTCCAACCGTTTGTGAATCGAGTTCGATCGTGCGAGGACAAGCACGACCGCCTATTGCTCGGCCTGGATTGTAGTATTCGAAAACCTCACCCCACGTGAGTCCGTCATCTCGCGAAATCACATATCGAATCCTCTCACCACCAACACCCGGCCCCAGGATTTCAGACGCCAATAGCCAACCATTCGAGAGACAGACCATTTCGTGTCGCCAGCCTTGCTCTTTCAGGTTAGGGAACTTGCTGATCTCGTTCCAAGTCTTACCGCCATCCGTCGATCGCAGCCCGGCTCCGCTGACGAAAGTCCCTTTCGGAGTTCGGATGATCGGGACCAAGCCATGTGCGCGACCGTCCCCAAATGGACTGCTTGATTCGGTAACCGGATCAAAGATCAGAGTGCGATCGCTGAGCGACATCAGCCATTGATTCGGCGACAGCTCAACGAGCGGATGGCGAATGACACTCATCACCTTCGGGTCGCGCGGAAACGGTTTCGGTTGGGACCAAGTCAGGCCGTCGTCGCTCGACAGCGAATACAAAACGGATCGCGGCTCCAATTCATTTGCCTCGCCGCTCCAGCGATTCCACGCGTGTAGCAACTGACCGTCGCTCAACGTCGTGAGTGAACCGGGGTAATAAGTTTTCTTTTCCGTGTGAGCGAAAGGCTCCGTTGCGGACCACGCCTTCCCGCCGTCAATCGATCTGCTGATCCTCAGATCGCGGTGATTGACCTGACCGTAGATGACGACGATCGTCCCTTTCGGGCTCAGACAAACCGCCGGATGAATGTGTCCGTCAACGGGATTCGCAATCCGCACAAGTTTGAGGTCCGCCTCATCCGAGACTGCGACGGAATGAACCGCGAGCATCAAACAGGCGGCGAATAAGAAACGAATCATGTCTATCTCTCTTGTTGGGACGATCTCGTGATTCACGACAACTATCCGAATCACCGAACGGTCGATTCACGTCCTGTCACATCATCGTTGTCAGAAATTGATTGTCAAAAATTGGCCCGATTCATTTGTCGTAACGATGACTGGGGAATGTCAGCTCAAAGTCGCCAAGGCGCAAGGACGCAAAGAGGTACTCTTATTTCTTTGCGTCTCTGCGCCTCGTATGTTGCGGAAGCAGTGTGGAAGACAAGACAAACCAACTGGCGTGCCTGCCGCTCAGGAGCGTAGCGACGAAGCGGCAGGCACGCCGACCGATGCTAGGTCGATCAGATAGGAACAGCGTCGTGTAGGGAAAGAG
>CAIJTL010000712.1 GCA_903823545.1 uncultured Planctomycetaceae bacterium | reverse complement strand
AGGTGATCGCGGGTGTCTGTTGGAACCCAGTTACCGTTCGCCGTCGCGGTGTTGATCGAGGACGACGGCGCGCCGGTCGCCGGATCGAGAACCGGAACGCCATTGGCGTCCAGTTCGGGAATGCTGAACGAAAACGTGATGGTCGCGTCATTTCCCGGCACTCCGGTCAGGCTGTTCGCGAACACTGTCGCAAAAGTGGCACCGTTGGCTGGCGTGGCAGGGAACGGCGGAAAGACAGTCGCCGATGGCACTGCGGAGGCACCCAGGAATTTGACGTTGTTAGGCAAGAAGTCGATGACGTTCAGGTTGTTGATCGTCTCACCGTCGGCGATATCGACAGTGATCTGCCAATGCTGCGTGAAGTTCGGCCCGGTCGCCGTTTCGCTTTCGGGAGCCAAGTTGGTCTTCGTGAGAATCATCACTTGGGGAATCACGGCCCCTTGATGGAACCCACCAGTCTCCAGCAGCGACAAGTCACCCGATGCGGCATCATCCGCCGGCGTCGCCCCGTATTCAAAAAAACCGCGAGCTTGGACCGCCAGCGGAACTCCCACGTCGGCCAACGACGAGACGTGCGAGGTGAACAGCACCGGTGCCGGCGGCTGATCGTCGGCGAACGAGCCAAACGGCAAACGAGCCGAAACAAGCACCTCACCCAACGCCCCGAAAACAACCAGCGGACTGCCGCCGACAATTTTGGCAAACGGATGGTTCACACCGCCAGGATTCAATGGCGTGAACGACAGCGCCAACGGCAGGCCATACGTCGTCGCCGTGATCAGTCCATTGAGCGGCACGTCGCTACCCAGGCCGTCGGGCTGCGTCGTGAATGGCGACGTGATGCCCAGCGGGAATGGCGGCGCTCCATCCGCGCCGCCGTAATTGACGATCACGTCCACCGACGGCCCATAACCCAGCGCGTTTCCGGTGTTGTCGAACGTCACCGAAAAGGTCGTGTCTTCACCGACCAGCGCATCCCGGCTGGTTTGATCTCCCGGCAGTTGCGGGTTCATATCCAGAGTCGTCGTCGCCACCGCAGACAGCAACACGCGTTGTTCCAGCGCCTCCGACGTCTGCCCCCGCATTGAGGCCCCACGTCGCTTCGCCGTTGACCGCGTGCGGAAACGATCGAACCGGTGACTCAACGGCTGGCTCCCACCAACTCGTTGAGGCGAAAGCAAGCTACGAATCCAGGGCGTAAACAACATGATGCGGGGCCTTTCGGAAGTGAGCGATTCGGACAAGCAGTCAGCGATCCTCACTCATGCGTATTCCGCGCGCAAATCCGCCAGAAATTCCGGAAGTTTTCCGAAGTTCCACAACTTGGAGTGCTGCGGCTCGACGCAGCCCTCCAATCAGTTGGAATGACGATGTCGGTCCTCAATGAAAGCGGCGATGACTCAGTCGAGATCGCGGCGGCGGTTTTGCGACTTTGGCTGCCGCGATTCCAACTGAATGGAGGGCGGTGTCGAGCCACCGCACTCCAGGGCCTACGGAGTCCGTTTCGCGGTCGCCGCTTTCACCGCATTCACTTCCAGCGTCACGCGGAAGCCGGTGCAGTTTTGCACGCGGAAGATCGTGAGGCTGGTGGCAATGCGACTCGACGCGCGGCAGATCGACGCGTTGCTGCGCCAATGGCCGCCGCGGAGGATGTGGGAGCCGTTGGCAGGTGGGCCGATCGGGGCAATCGCGGGCTGATTCCGAAACTGCTCGTAGTAGGTCTGTTCCCAGGCGTCCTCGACGTACTCCCAGACATTGCCGTGCATGTCGTGCAGCCCGAAGGGATTCGCTTTCAACTCGCCGACCGCGTGCGTGCGGCGACTGGAGTTTCTGTCGAGCCAGGCGATCGACTCCAAATTCTCGAACCGTTCATCGCAAGAGAACTTGGTCGTCGTCCCCGCGCGGCAGGCGAACTCCCATTGAGCCTCGGTCGGCAAGCGGTAGCCGGTGCCAGCCAGAGGCGTCACGCTCTCGCCGTCCCGCAAATAGAACGGCTGGAGTTTCTCCAACTGACTCAACTTCGCACAGAATTCCGCCGCGTCGTTCCAGGTCACCATCTCCACCGGGTGGTTGGTCGTGTTCAGTCCGGCCACGAAGAAACCTCCGTTTCCCTGCGGGGCAAAGGCAGAGGGATTGTTTCCCATGACCGACTCAAACTCGGCCTGAGTGACTTCATGGACGCCCAAGTAGATCGGCTTTGTCAGGCGGACCTTGTGCTGCGGACCTTCGCTCTTGGTGCATCTCTGCCAGAACCAATTCTCCCAATCATTATCACCGATCGCCTGAACCGCCTCGTCGATCTCCGCCTGCGGGCTCCCCATCGTGAATTCACCCGGCGGGATGAGGATGAACTTCATGCCGATGGAGTTCGCATAATCGACAGGCACGCCAAGATGCTTGGCCCATGCCGCTTGATGAACCTTCGCCTGTTTGGCATCAAACGGAGCGATCGCCGAACGAGGAGTTTCGGCCGGCGGGAGTGAGGGTTTCGCGATCGCCGCTTTCACCGCCTCGACCGTCAATGACACCCGGAAGCCGAGGCCAAGATAACTGAGCGAGGGATCGAAAGCGTGGCGGCACGAGGACCGACTAAACATCGCCGTGTCACCCCAACAGCCGCCTCGAATCACGTGATGGGGCACGGAGGAAATCGAGCCGATGGGATTGACGGCTGGCGCTTCGGAAAATCGCTCGTAGAAATTTGGCTCCCACACGTCCGCGACCCATTCCCAAACATTGCCATGCACGTCGTGCAGCCCAAACGGATTCGCGGGGAATGTGCCGACCGGGTTCGTTCGACCACGGGAGTTCCGGATGAACCAGCCGACTCGCGACAAATCGGTGTCCGTGTCGCCAAACCAGAACTTGGTCGTCGATCCCGCGCGGCACGCAAACTCCCAGAGCGCTTCGGTGGGCAAGGCGTAACCGGCCTTTGTGACCGGGATCTCAACCTCGCCGATTCGGAACGAGAACGGCTTTACCTTTTCGGTCTCGTTCAGCTTATCGCAGAATGCGGTCGCATTGAGCCAACTCACCTTTTCCACCGGATGGTCCTGCGTGTTGAGTTTGCCGACACCTCCCTTTCCTGCTCCCGTGCGGGAGAAGTGCGCGGGGTTCGTTCCCATCACCGTTTCGTATTGCTTCTGAGTCACCTCGTGGACGCCGAGGTAAATTGGCTGCGTCAACACGACCTTGTGTTGCGGCGCTTCGCTCTGGACTCGCTCCCGCCACTGCGAGTCGTCCTCCAATTCGTTTAGATGAGCTTCGATCTCCATCGGAGTGCCGCCCATCATGAACTCACCCGGCGGGATGAGGACGAACTTCATCCCGATGGAGTTGGTGTACTCGGCATCGATCTTCAGATATTTGGCCCAAGCTTCCTGATGCTGTCGGGCTTGTTCGGCGTTGAATGGGGCGATTGCCGGTGGTGGTGCGTCGGCGGGCCAGTTGGGGGCGGCTGTTGAGAATTGTGATACGGCATCGGGTCTGTTCCGTCCCATGGCCTTCGATTTCGGATTCGCCGGGTCGGTGACAGCCAACGACTGACGCACGGCATCAACCGTCAATGAAACACGAAAGCCAACGTTGTTGTCACGAGTGATTGGGGGGCTGGCATGACGAAACGAGCCTCGGCAATAGAACGCATTGTTGTTCCAACAGGCTCCCCGGAGCCCGCGCCGGGAGCCAGTGAAAGCCTGATTGTTGGGGTTCGTTGCGGGCCTTTTCCGAAATTCACCGTAGTACTTCGGCTCCCACCAATCATCGACCCTTTCCCAGATGTTGCCATGAATGTCGTAAAGACCAAAGGGATTGGCTTTCAACTCGCCCACTGAGTGCGTCCGGCCACCGGAGTTGGTTCCAAACCATCCGGCATGTCTCAACTCGTCGTCCTTGTCTCCGATCCAAAACTTGGTGGTGGTTCCGGCACGGCAGGCGCATTCCCATTCGGCTTCTGTTGGAAGTCGATAGCCGGTGCCGTTGAGCGGCGTAATGTTTTCGCCAGCCCGCAAGTAGAACGGTTGCAAGTCTTCCTGTTTGCTCAGTTTCGCACAGAACTCGGCCGCGTCATTCCAACTGACTGTTTCCACAGGGTGATTGCTGGTGTCCATCCCGGCAACGGCCCCTTTCCCTGCTCCAGTCGGAGCGAAGTACGAAGGAATGACCCCCATGACTTTTTCGTATTCCGCCTGTGTGACTTCTTTCACACCGAGGTAGACCGGCTGCGTCAGAATCACCGTGTGCTGAGGGGCTTGGCTTTTGATGACCTCCGGCCAATGCGGATGGTCGTCGGGCAATAACCTCAGGGCCTCTTCAATCTGATCCGCGGTGCTCCCCATCATAAATTCACCCGGAGGGATGAGGACGAACTTCATGCCGATGGAGTTCGTGTACTCGACCGGCACTCCGAGTTGCTTGGCCCATGCCGCTTGATGCGACTTCGCTTGCTTGGCATCAAACGGAGCAATCGCCGGGCGAGGCGATTGGGCCTCGCGATCGGTATCCCGTTTGATCACCTGAATCAGCCGGTCGATGTCGGCTCCGTAGTCGGTCCCGTCGGGTCGCGGTTGATAGCCGGGAGACTTGTCTCGCAGGATGCGCCACTGAGCGGGGTCGAACTCCCACGGCGGCAGCTCGATGGAATCGGCTTCGGTGTGGAACTCGTTTTGGAATTGTTCCAATTGCATCGGCAATAGACCGTGACGGAATGCAAGAGACTTCAGGAATGCGTTGCCAGACCCGGTCCAGTCGATCGGAAGGGGATGTCCGAACGTCAGATCGCCTTGCGACACAAAGATCGAGCGGTGTGACTGAATCTTGATCGCCGACAACGAACGAATGGATGCCCCCCCGTTGATGGACTCCCCTATCTGAGCTGCAAGTTCCGGAGCCCAGAACACGCAACGTTCGATCTCCAGCGTGCCGGGCGGAGCGGAGCGGCTTTCGATGTTCGGACGACATTCGTTCAACACGGAATTGCCTAGCCGCGCACTGCCACCGGATCGCAAGCCGATACGGAGGAAGGCGATGTAGCTGTTCACAATCTCCGATAACGCTTCTCCGTCGACGAACATCCATGCATCAACGCTTGATTTGCCCCTCTCCCCCAGCAGAGTGCAATTCATCATCCGCACGAGCGATCCTTGTGTGGGATAGAGCGGCTGCTCACCATCCCAATTATTTCCCGCGTTGACACCACCACTGCATTGCAACACGTCCCTTATCGTCAGTCCCTCTAAGATCAGTCGATCGGTTCCGAAACTCGCCAAGTCGCCGTCAATCGTGGGTGTGTAGCCCGCACCGGCGCGGATCGTGAGCAGCCGCGAAGCGCCGGTCCAGTGACTCGCTTTGACGAGGCCATCCGTGCGAAGTTCGACGACATCTTTGTCTTGAGCGGCGTCGAGAGCTTCCGTCAGAGTGACATAGCCACGCACTTCTTTTCCCGCTCGCAGCAACACGATGACACCATCGTCGCGCCGTTCGGGACGCAGCT
This sequence comes from uncultured Planctomycetaceae bacterium, assembly GCA_903823545.1. Lineage (GTDB taxonomy): Bacteria > Planctomycetota > Planctomycetia > Planctomycetales > Planctomycetaceae > SXKJ01. The sequence goes on along the minus strand of CAIJTL010000712.1, from coordinate 465 downwards.
CCGATTCCGGAACCGCTCGCCCCTCAGCGGCCAGAGCGCGAACATAGGCGGCTCCCGGACCAACGAGAGTCCAATCCGGTCCGACTTCCGGCAGCTTGTGTTCGGCGATCATCTTCTCTGTTGCCGCACGCACCGCGAGGGATCGCTCAGGGTTGGGCAGGCGTTGAATGCGGCCCCATTCAAACGCCAGAAAATCGACGTCGCGCGAATCCCGCTCCGGCTCTTTCCAGAGCTTGTTCCAAGCGGGCAGCCCTTTCTCCTTGAGGACATTCCCCTCCCAGATCTGATACCAAGACCCGGAGAAGCAATTGTCGGCTCCGATCCAGGTGACACTTGGCAGCGACTGGGGATCGATCAACTCGTTCGCTTGCGACTGACAATGAAATACATTCCCCGTCGCTTCCACTCGGAGTTTCGGGGTGTCCTGCAAATGAGCGAGTCGTGGTCTTCCTCCTGAGACGGCGT
>CAIJTL010000711.1 GCA_903823545.1 uncultured Planctomycetaceae bacterium | reverse complement strand
GGTTGATTGGCGATCGCCACAATTCTTCCTTCGTACTCGTGATCGGTGATGCGGATATTCGCGAGATCGTTGATCTTCAGTTGTTCAATTTTACTTTCGTGGACGGTCATCTTGACCTGCATATTGTTCAGGTCTGGCAGGCGCAAAATTGTTTGTGACTCACGAACCATCGCCCCTTCTTCGATTTTTACGGATGAGGATCCCCCTCCGCGTCCGGAACCTTGGTCGTTCGCATAAATGACCATGCCATTTTGCGGAGCCTTTATTTCGCAGTTGCGAACCTGTCGTTCCAAACGCTCAAGCCGATCTTGCTCAAGCTTGAATCCCGCCTGCTCAGCACGAACCTTCGCCGCAGCCGCATCACGTTTGGCTTCGAGGTCTTTCAACGTCTTGGCTCGCGTGAAGTCTTGCAGCACCTTCTTCGAAATCTTGGCCGACTCAAGTTCCAGCCTTGATCGTTCAACGGCAAACTCGTCCGCCTCAACTTGCAACGCGGTCACGAAGCCTTTGCGTGACATCTTGCGCGTATGCTCAAGTAAATTCTGCGAGCTGCGCAAATTTTCTTGGGCGATATTGATATTGGCTTCTGCGATCTGTTGCTCTTTCAAAAACGTTCCTTCGGCGTATTCTTGCACCGACAGTATCGCAGCACCGTGATCTTCTTCGGCCTGAATCTTTGAGGCCATCGCCTTCTCAAGATTGATGCGTTGCGAATTCAATTGATCGTCAATCGAAGACTGGTCTAGCTTGACGATGACGTCCCCTTGCTCAACTTCTTTTCCGTCTGGAACGATCCACAAGATCGAACTTCCACCAGCAACTTGGCATTTGATTTCGAGATTTTTAGAGCTTTCCAAATTGCCCGCCGCAACCACAGTGATCTGCAAACGAGAACGGGCGGCGGTGTGAGTCAGCGCGCCACTAACGCTCGCCACAACAGAACCGTCCGATTCATTGTTGGGCTTCTTTGTGCTCGACCCCCAACTGCTCAACCCCCACAGGGTCAATGCTGCGGTGAGCAACAATCCAAGCGCCACTTTTCCAATTCCACGAGTTGGCCGTTCGCGTCGGAAGCGGTAAATCATGTCGTCAGCAGATGGTCGAGGCTCGCGGATATCGGTCATGACATCACCTCTGAAAGAGAGCTTGTCTGTCGGTTCGCTGAATACCAATCGTGGCACATCAGCCAAGTCGTCTCATCCTATGGCCGATCGCTCGGCTCGACGAGGCAATAATCAAAGTTTGCGGAATCTGCCCCATCGGATGACAAGCAATGTGAAAGGACGATGAAACGATTAACGGGTGCTCGCAGGCACGACCGCTGGAAGTGCCGCTGAAGTTGAAGCCTGAACCTGATCACGAGGGACGATTGCAGGCAAAGGTTGCGGAGTTGGCTGCGTGGCCTCCACCGTTTGAATGACTTTCGCTTCAGACACAGCCTTCGCATTTAACGCACGCGGACGTCGCCCTAAAGTGCCAGCCTTCTGCTGGTTATTGATTGCGGCACCACTCTCACTCTTTCGAGCATCACTGACATCGGGTGTCGTGGAAGTACGAACCGCTGCTGGTGCTGGCGGAGTCTGATTACCGTTTGGCCCGGTCGCGGGCACGGCTTCAGGTTGGCCAACTGCGTCCAAATCCTTGAACCATTGGTCCGGAATCGCTGGCGGCAACAAGCATTCGTCCGGGCCCATTCGTTCAAATTGATCGAGCGGTTGCGCGACCCACATTCCGTTTTCATCCAACTGCATCACGCCAAGGTCACGAATCAGCGTCATGTGCGAAGCGTAGTAGGCCAGCCAGACACTCATCACGTTGTTCTGCACGCTGCGCAAGTCAGACAGCGCGTCCAACAAGTCACGAGCGGCAGTCGGTCCAAATTGCTGAGCTGTCGCTCCCGGTGCGGCAGGTGTCACCGGCTTGTTGAGATTCTCTCGACGCTCATCAACTCGGCGAATCGCAATCGCCATAGCACGGCGCTGAATCTCCAAGTTCGCTCGCTGCTGACTCAATTGCCGCAAGTTCGCTCGCAACCGCTGATGCACGCCGTCTTCAAATCGAATCAGCCGACGACGAGCTTGTTGATAGGCGATCAACTGCGCCCGATAGATATTCCGTTCGTTCAGCCGCGTGAACGGCCCGTCGAAACGGAGCCCCGCTCGCAGATTGCCGGTTGTGCGGTTGAAGTCGGTCGGATTCGATCCAGTCGTCCCCACGTCGCCGCTGATGATGATGTCGAGTCCCGATTCCAACGCATTCGCATTGAACTCAATCAGCCGCCACGTATCGACGAGCGTCGCGCGATTGTTCATCCAATCGACTCGATTCGCACGAGCGATCGCGAGCGCTTCCAACGGATGCAGGTCCAACGCATCAACGGTGATGATCTCCAGTCGTGCCCGAGCCTGCACCAGCGACAGTTCTTTGACGAGGTTGTCCAAATGCACGGCCAGTGAGACCAGTTGCGCCATCGCCTTGGCAGCGGTTTCCGGTTTCAAACTCGATCGAATTTCCCCCAGCGTCTTACCGGTTTCCAAGTGATCGCTCAGCAATCGCTCGCGAGCCTCTTTGAGTCGCGCCCACTCTCCACGAGTGGCCTTCTCATCTTCCGCAGAGACATCTCGAAACCGCGACGCGTCCAACCCTTCGATCTTTTGTAGGTCGCTTTGAACGACTCGCAGTTGCTCATCAATGTCGCGTTGCGCCGAGGCGATCCGATCCGACATCGACTCTAACTCCGGCAAGTCAGGCTTCGCTTTCAAGTCACCCAGATCGACCAAAATCTGAGCCAGAGTGTCTTGAGCGGCACCGAGCGCCGGATCAATGAACTGAAACTGCTTGATTAACGAGTCGTTCAACTCGATCGGAACATGCGGCGGCAGTCCGAGCGTCTGAATCTTGAATTGGTCAAGCTGCGTCTCAAACTGAGTCCTCCGATCCAACATATTGGCTCGTTCGGTTTCGATGTTCTGCCGAAACTGATCGACTTGAGCGATGTCAATCAGTCCGGCGTCGAGATTCGCTTCCAGCAATGGCCGAGTGCGTGCCTGAGCTTTGATTAGCTCTTGCAGATTACGAATTTGTTGAAGCCGCTGAAGTAGTCCGATAAATCCATTTTGTGTTGCTGCGCCACCACCAGCGAAGCCTGTTGCTCCCCCGCCACCAGTTCCCCCGCCACCGTTGTTGTTTCCTCCGCCACCTAATCCGGCCAAGTCACCCTGTCCGGCAAACCCCGATGTTCCCTGCCCGCTGAAGCCATCCAATCCCGCACCCGTGAAGCCACCGCGACGCTGAGGCCCAATCAAGCCGTTGGCGTCACCGATCGCGACTTGTGTGAAAAAGCCTTGCTGGTAGCGATACATCGCTCGCACGTTCGCCAACAACGTTCGCTCGGCGAGAGTCAGTCGTTCCAATCCCACGACACGACCGCCCGCTCGCAGCAGCGGCTGCAAGAACGAAAAGCTTGCCAGCGAAGCTGTCGCGCTTTGGTCCGGTCCTGCAAACTGCCACATGAAGCTGTTTGCGAAACCAACAACCAATTCCCCCGCCGTCGCAAACCGACGACGTGCTTCGCCACCTGTTGTTGTTCGTAGCGTG
>CAIJTL010000710.1 GCA_903823545.1 uncultured Planctomycetaceae bacterium | reverse complement strand
TTTCATCAGTCGCAATATGGTCGAAAAAACGGACGGCTCAACAAGCCTCCCGAAATCGAAAACAACGTTTCGCCCGGTTTGCTGAAAGTGGCCGAACATCTTCGTGACTATGCGAAGGGGTTGCAAAAAGAAGAGCAACAACTCGAATACACTGCTCCCGCAACTCGCTGTACTGAACTGGCCATGAGTCTGAAAGAATGGCTCGCTCAGTCGATCGAAGGTGCCGTCTATTGGACCGAAAAGTCAGGACAGAAACAGCAAAGCACCAAACTCGTTTGCTGTCCGATCGATGTCGGGCCAACCTTGCGCGACGAGCTGTTTGCCAAGATTCCAACAGTCGTGCTGACGAGCGCGACACTTTCGACTGGTTCCAGAAATTTCGATTATGTCAAAAGCCGATTGGGGCTGACGAAGTCGAGCGATCTGAAGTTGGGGAGTCCGTTTGATTATCAGCAGCAGGCCAAGTTGATCGTCTATGGACGGATGCCTGACCCGAACGAGCAAGGACCGGAGTTTGAGTCTCAAGTGTGCGAGAAGATCAAACAGCATGTCACCGCAACGGCTGGTCGAGCCTTCGTTCTATTCACGAGTTACAAAATGTTGCAGTCGTGCGCGAACCGACTGACTCCTTGGTTTGCGTCGCAGAATTTTTCGCTGTTAACCCAAGGAACCGGGATGCCGCGCTCGATGTTGCTTGATCGATTTCGGACGGATGACCGAGCGGTCCTCTTCGGGGCGGACAGCTTTTGGCAAGGAGTGGATGTCCCCGGCGATGCCTTGCAAAACGTAATCATCACGAAGTTGCCATTCGCGGTTCCCGATCATCCGCTGCAAGAGGCTCGCATGGAGGCGATAGAGGCTCGTGGAGGAAAGCCGTTCTTTGAGTATTCGCTTCCGGAAGCAATCATCAAACTCAAACAAGGCTTCGGACGATTGATCCGGTCCCGGAGCGACACCGGCCAAGTTGTGATCCTCGATCCCCGAGTGAAAACGAAACGCTACGGCCAGCAATTCCTGGAAAGCTTGCCGAAGTGCCAAGTGATTGTTGATCCGGTTTGATCCAAATGGACCAACCAACCTTGCTTGGTAGGGTTTGAAAACGCTGAGCGACTGGGCAGACTGGTAGATCACCAGAAACCTCATGGGAGGCAAGTTTATGCGTTTGAGTTTTGTGATCTTGTTGCTGACCGTCACATCGACCGCTTGGGCTGAAGAGCCGGCTGTTAATAAGCCTCAGGCCGAAGCGACTGTCGAGTTTTTTGAGAAACGCATTCGGCCATTGTTGGCTCAGCGATGTTGGGATTGTCACGGCGCCGATCTGGCTGAAAGCGATCTGCGACTCGATACGCGAGTGGATATGCTCGAAGGAGGTTCGCGAGGAGCGGCCGTTGTGCCGGGGCAACCAGACAAGAGTTTGCTCATCCGCGCGGTGAATCATGCAGACACTCTGGCGATGCCGCCGAAAGAAAAGTTGTCGCAGCGAGACATCAATGATTTGGCCGCCTGGGTGAAAGCGGGAGCCGTTTGGCCCGAGGGCGACAAGCCAAGAGTTGCGTCAAAGAAGCCGGTTCCGAAGAGCGACGGCAAGGCTGCAACATTCACTGACGAGCAAAGGAACTTCTGGGCCTTTCAGCCAATCAGTGATCCGAGGCCGCCGTTGATCAAAGACGAACGTTGGATTCAATCAGCGATTGATCGCTTCATTTTGGCGGAGTTAGAGGCTCGCGCGTTGAAGCCGGCTGAAGTGGCTGACAAGCGAACGTTGATCCGCAGAGCGACGTTTGATTTGCACGGCGTGCCGCCAACAGTGGAAGAAGTCGAGGAGTTTCTGGCTGATCGAGAACCGGATGCGTTTGCTCGCGTGGTCGATCGGTTGTTGGCGTCACCGAGATACGGTCAGCGTTGGGGACGACATTGGCTCGATGTGGCTCGGTACGGTGATTCGAATGGGTTGGATGAGAACCTCGCGCACGCGAACGCGTTTCGATATCGCGACTGGGTGATCTCAGCGATCAATCGCGATTTACCGTACGACCAGTTCGTCCATGAGCAAATTGCCGGAGATCTATTGCCCCCCGAAGGCGATGCGAATGATCTCGTTGTGGCCGAGCAGCAGAACGAACGTCTGACTGCGACAGGGCTCTTGGTCGTCGGAGCGAAAATGTTAGCGGAAGATGATCCGCTCAAAATGCAGATGGACATTGTTGACGAGCAGGTCGACACAATCGGCAAGGCATTTATGGGGATGACGTTGGGCTGTGCTCGGTGTCATGACCACAAGTTCGATCCAGTGACGACCGCTGACTACTACTCGTTGGCGGGAATCTTCAAGAGCACGAAAACGATGCTCAATTTCAACGTTGTCGCGAGTTGGCAGGAACGTCCGCTGGCTTCTCCTGCAATCTTGCAGCAAGTCGCCGAGCAGAAGCAAAAGGTTGCGGCGAAACAGAACGAGGCCAATCAGCTCGTTGCGACTTCGAACGAAGTATT
>CAIJTL010000709.1 GCA_903823545.1 uncultured Planctomycetaceae bacterium | reverse complement strand
CGTTGGCAATACCAAGCGACGCGAGCCACCATGACGACACAGCGATTGATCGTTGCAGGATATGAGACGCAGCCATCAACATGGTCGCTGCCATTGCGACAGAAATCGGGATCGCCATTTGGTGGGGGAATTGCGGTTCGGACCGTGGGGCATGAAATGCTGGTCTATCACGGCGAAGTCTTGCACATGCTGTCGCCCGTTGATCGTCGCGTCCTGTGGACTCGTCCGACGGAGTCGCGTGGGAACTACTTCGATCCACAACAAGTACTGCGTCGAATCCCTTTGCCGATGTTGATGACGCATGAGTTTGTTACACGACAGGCTGATGCCGCCGATGAGGCTCAGCGAAATGGCTTGCTGACGCTCTGCTCGACCGAATTGGTGGCCTACCGAGGCCGACGATCGTTGACGGTCGTTGACGCCGCGACTGGCAAATGGCGCTGGGAACTTCGAGATGTTCCGAACGATACTCGGTTTCAAACGACTCGCGATTTAATCTTTTTCTCATCGCAGAAATGGCCGAATGGTCTGCTGCTGAGGTCACGTGATGGAAGCGAAATGCCGCTCGATGAGACAGTGCGCAAGAGTTTTCAGAATTCGAAACTCTCTGTCGACGGCGATCTGATCGTCGTAACCAGAGCAACTCACAGTGAGAAGACCGAAGTTGCCGTCGAACGTTGGAACCCGTTACGCAAAGCCTCGATTTGGAAACGGAGCTTCACGGTGACCGATCAATTCACTTGGCTCGACCAGCAATCACTGGTCACGCTGAGTACCGATCACACGTTGAACCTCACAGACCTCGACACGGGGGAGCAGCGGAAAATCGGGAGCGTCAAAGGTGGGGATTCGGCGAATCGAAATCTGCGACGTTATGTTATCAGTGATCGAGAAAGGGTGTTCTTAATCGTCGCTGCTGAGCAACAAAATGCGAACAACGACAACATGACCATTCCGGCGAACGGGATGATCTATGCATTCGATCGTCGAGTCGGTGGTGAACTGTGGAAGCAAACGATGGAGAACCAGAATCTGATCGTTCAACAGTTCGCGGCCTCACCGGTGTTGTTCTTTTCGTCACGTCGTGCCGATCAACCTCGAGCGGTGTTAGGCCAAGTCAATCAATTCAATCAGCCAATCACCTCAAGCCTAGTGTTGCTCGACAAGAAGTCCGGTCGCAAATTGTTTGAAGGGGCATTCGCCAATCCTTACGGTAACTTCCGTGGCATGAACTTAAACCTCACCGAACGCTATTGGGAACTGCTGACCTACAACGAACGAGTGCGGATCGTGGGTGAAGAGAAGAGAGGCCCGGAGCCAGATGCCAAAAGTCAGTAGTTCCGAGTCTGCGTGTGCCCCAGGAATCAATGGGAAGTTCGACGTCATGCGACTTCTCAATGCGATCCTCCCGCTTGTCACGGCGATTGTTTTGTCGATCGTATTTTGGTCGAAGCTTTGGAGCGGTGGGGGCTTCATCGGCGGTGATACCTACACGTATTTCCTTCCACAGAAGGTCTGGTATGCCGATCGTATGCAAGCGGGCGAATTTCCACTGTGGAACTCGCTGGCCGGGCACGGGTATCCGCTGGTTGCCGAGAGTCAGACCGCGGCGTTTTATCCGCTCAATGTTGTGTTGTATCGGTTCTTCGATGCGAACCTGGCTTACAACATCAGCCACTTGGCACATTACATCGCGACGTTTGTCATGTCTTTTTTGCTGGCGCGTCGATTGCGGTTGTCGGTGCCGAGCGGCCTATTGGCGTCGTTGGTCTTCACCTATGGTTGGTTTCCGCCGCGAGCCAGCTTGGAGTGGGCAATCATTGGTGGCCTGTACTTCGTGTGGGGGTTGTGGTGCGCAGAATCGTTTCTGCAATTGGGACGTCGGCGATATTTGATGTTGTTGAGTGCGGGCCTCGGCCTGCATCTGCTTGCCGGACATTTTAATTTGGCGTGGGTGACGTTGCTGACGTTGGCGGTCTCTGTCCCGGCTCGGCTGTGGTTCGTGACGGAGTTTGTGGCCGAATCCGTTCTGGCGCGACGACCGCGAGTTCTGGCTTGGTTTGCGGCAAGTGCCTGTTGGGGATTCTTACTTGCCATGATGCAGTTGTGGCCAACTTGGGAGCTGAAACAGCTCAGTGTGCGGCTCACTCCAGACATGGGATTCGGCCACATCCCACCGTTGTATCTGTCGCAAATGTTTCTGCCGTGGCTGTGGTATGCGCCAGATGTTGATACCGACAAAGCCATTCAAGCACTGCGAGCGTTCTCGATCGACTCGGTCACGAATAAAACCGAAGCTCACCTTTACGTCGGCTTGATTCACTGGTTGCTGTTGTTCGCAGCGGGGATATTGTGGCGGTATCGCGAGTCAACAATACGGCGACTCTGGATTCTGTGGGGCATGCTGAGCGTCTTCATGGTCTTGTTGGCGACAGGAGCCTTCTTGCCGTTGATCCGTTATCTCCCCGGTTTCAATTTTTTTTCAGGATTGGGCCGCTATGGATTAGTGGTCTCAATGAGCTTGGCCCTGTTGTCTTCCGCCGCACTGGACTTTATCGCTGCGGCGATTCCCAAGTCTGCGGTGAAACGGTTGGTCTATGTTCTTGTCTTCGGAGTCGCGGTTTTCGATCTTTGGATCGTGAGTCAGTGGGTCACGAACGCTTTTCCGCTCGATGATCCACCGATCGCACATCGTTCACAAAGTGAAATCCGCCGCATCCTGGCCGCTGCGACTCAGCCCGTGAGAATGTTCGCACCCGGTCCGAACCTGCCAACTCTGACTGGCTTTTCTGCGACTCCACAGTATTTGGGACTGGCGCCCGGCGAATATTTCGATCCCGAACTGATCATGCCGAAGGAAGCTGCGGACCCTCAGTCGATCGCGGCACAAGTAGCGTGGTTGCGAAAGGCGGGTGTCACTCACTTGCTGCGGTTCGAGCCCCTGAGTTCAGCACATTGGCCCGTTCAACTTGTCTGGCGCGGCTATGACCCACTGATCCATCCCGCGTGGGGTCGTTCGCCGAATG
>CAIJTL010000708.1 GCA_903823545.1 uncultured Planctomycetaceae bacterium | reverse complement strand
TCGTGCCGCTGTTCGCATGGCCGATGGTGACCGTCCCGGCACTGATGCGACCGAGTTCCGCGTCGGTCAGGCCGAGGGTGAGGGGCGAGCCAGTCAGAACATCGGCTCCACCCAGGTTGATGAGCGTGCCATTCGTCCTTTGCCGAATCGTCACGCTGTTGCCGCTGATGGTTCCCGATGAGGCAACCGTCATGCTGTCGCCAATGAGCGTCAACGTGCCACCATTCGTGGCCGTCGTCAGAGTGCCATTGGTGTCAACGACGATGGCCGTTCCAGAATTGGTCCCTCCGATTCCCGTGATCGTGACGTTCCCGCCACCCGAGGTGATCTGCGATCCAGTGTCGGCGACATAAACACCGTCGTTTTGAGATCCCGTCGAACTGCCACCGGTTCCCTGAATCGTGACTGTGCCGCTGCTGCCAGACGTGATCACACCGCTGGCGCTGACGCTCACACCGCGATTGATGGCAGACGTCCCGCTACCACCACCTGTGCCAGTCACCGAGACATTACCACCACTTGATGTGATTTGGGCCGTCGCAAAGTCCACATACACACCGAAGTTTTGCTGACCCGAAGTTGCTCCCCCCGTTCCTTGAACCGTGACCGTGCCGCTGCCCCCCGCCGTCACTTTGCCGGCATTGGAGACGCGCACTCCGTGATTGAACGCGGATGACCCAGTGCCACCCCCTTGGCCAGTCACCGAGACGTTTCCACCTGCCGAAGTAATCTGGGAAGACGTCCCGTCCACAAACACACCAAAGTTCTCTTGGCCAGAGGAGGCTCCACCCGTTCCTTGAACCGTGACCGTACCACTGCCTCCCGCCGTCACTGCGCCAGAGCTAGAAACGCGCACTCCGTAGTTGTAGAGAGAGGTCGTCCCACCACCTGTGCCAGTCACCGAGACATTGCCGCCGCTCGACGTGATCTGAGACGACGCACCTTGCACATAGACACCGAAGTTCTCTTGGCCGGTCGCTCCTCCCGCCGTCCCCTGAACCGTGACCGTACCGCTCCCTCCCGCTGTCACTTGAGCGGCATTCGAGACATGCACTCCGTAGTTGTAGAGACCTCCTCCAGTACCACCGCTCTGACCAACCACAGAGACGTTGCCCCCTGCGGACGTGATCTGGGAGCCATTACCGTCCACGAGCACGCCGATATTTGTGCTTCCGGTACTGGCACCGCCCGTGCCTTGGACGGACACGGTTCCTGTCGTTCCGCCGAGAATGTCTCCGCCGCCGTTCACCCGCATGCCAATCTGACTCCCCGCAGAATTGTCACCACCTTTTCCTTGGACCGTGACCAAACCGGTCCCCGTCGCCTGAATCAAGGCGTTGTTGACATCGACGCCAACAAAGTTGCCACTTGTTGCCAGCATTTGTTGATTCGCACTCACCGTCAAATTGCCGTTGACCGTCGTGAGGCTCGATCCAGCAACCAGCGACACATTGCGTGAGGCATCAATGCTGACCGTTCCGGTCCCCGTGATCGACACATCGGACGACGACGTGCTGAGCGTCACCGTGCGACCGTCAATGTCGAGACTACCGTTGCTGGCCAGCGCGACCGTGTTGGCCAACGTGACATCCGCGAGTGCTCCCGTTCCCGGTGTCGAAAATCGAGCCGCATTGAGCGAGAGGTTTCGCAACGCGAAACCACCGACGCTATTCACGGTGCTGAGTGAAATGCTGCCCGATGTGTTCGCACCGCCGGTGCTCGTGTCGATGACAAGATCATAGCTCGCACCCGCCGCGCTGATCGAACCGCCGCTGAACGACACGCTCCCCGCGTTGGAATCGTTCCCCAATTCGGTGTCGATCGTCAGTTGCCCGGCGAGGTTCAGAATCACGTTGCCCACAAACGTCAGCGAACCACCGTCGGTCAGCACGTCGTTGGGCAGACGAATCGTCGCCGCCGTCACGTCGAAATCGGTCAACCGAGTCGGGCTGCCGATCGCGCTGTCGAACTGAGCGGTCCCGCCACCTGCGCTGACGGTCAACGCATTCGCTCCGCTGATCGTGCTCGTGAACCGCACACTGTTGTCGTTGCCGCTCGCGGCATCCGTGTCGAGCGTCACTCCCGCCCCCAACACGACAGCGCCGGTAAACGTCACCGTCTGAGCCGATGCCGCTTGATCATCCACTTGAATCGTTGCGCCGTTGAGATTGATCGTCGCCGCCGTGACATCGAAGTCAGCCAGTGCCCCGTTGGTTCCCGCACCGATGCTGCCACCGAACGTTGCCGTGCCAGAATCCGCTTGCACAACCACCGTGCGATTGGCTGTCGTCGAGTTATCCGCGTTGATTGTCCCGCTGAAGTTGATGCTGTTGTCCGACACACCGTCCGTGTCGAACGTCACACTCGCACCAAGCACCACGGCACCGCTCCAAGCCAGTGTGTTGCCACCTTGATCGTCCACAGTCACGTTCGCATTCACGTTGATCGTCGTCGCCGTGACATCCAGATCGGCCAAAGCCTGCGTTCCACCGACAGCTCCGCCAAACGTCACATTGCCAGAGCCAGCATTGATCGTCAGTGCCCGATTCTGTGTCGCCGCGTTGTCTGCGTTGACCGTACTGCTGAATGACACACTGCCGTCGGACCCCGTGTTATCCGTGTCGATGCTGACGTTCGCCCCCAGCACAACCGCACCGTTGAACGCTGCTGAACCCGCTGTCGTCAACGAGTCCGTATTCACGTTGCCGTTCAAGTTGATCGTCGTCGCCGTAATGCTCAGACCGCCGTTGCGAGTCTCAATATTGTTGAACGTCGCACTCGACGCGCTGCTAACCGTCAGCGTTTGAATTGCTCGCGACGCACCGATGTTGCCACCAAATGAAATCGTCCCCGCACCCGCATCTAACGTCAGCGTCCGATTGTCGCCGACCAGCTTCGCGTTGACTGCTCCCGTGATGCTCACGTTGCCGTCGGTCCCGGTCGCGTGATTCGTGTCGATCGTTACATTCGCATCAAGATCCAAGCTGCCATTGATCGTGAGTCCGCCAGCATTCGTTCCCGCATCAGTGCTCAGATCACCGCTGACAATCACCGCCGGAGAACCGCCCGCCGTGATACTGATACCGCCATCGCGAGTGCGGATCGAGTTGAACAACGACTGCACGGTGCTGGTTGAGGTCACGGATTGCAATGCTTGCGTCGCACCAATCGGCGCGCCGCTGAGGTTGATCGTGCCACCGCCCGCCGTCAGTTGCAGAGTCCGATTGTTCGCCGCCGCATCGGCATTGATCGAACCGACCACAGTCAAACTATTGTCCGCGCCGGAGGCCGCATCGACGTCGATCGCGACATTGGCACCGAGCACTACTGCCCCCGTCCAAGTCAGCGTGTTGCCCCCTTGATTGTCCGCCGTTACGTTGGCATTGAGATTGATCGTCGTTGCCGTGACATCGAAATCGCTCAACGCTTGCGAGCCACCGATCGCGCCGCCAAAGGTCAAGGAACCAGCCGAATTAACGGCCAACGCAAATCCACCGTTGATCGTGCCGCTGAAGCTCAAGCTGCCAACACCAACAATGCTGCTCGCCGAAGCCAGAGTGATGTTGCCCGACAAACTCGCCGCCGTACCGCTGCTGTTGATCAACGCGCCGCCGGAACTGATGCCGGTTCCGTTGAGCGTCACCGCTTCCGCACCGATCGACTGGCCATTGAGGTCCAGCACTGCGCCGCTTGAAACCGTCGTTCCGGCCAGAGTCGTCCCCAGCGCTGAGGCATTCCCAAGCTTTAGAGTTCCCGCACTGACCGTCGTCGACCCTCTGTGGTCATTCGCTCCGTTGAGTGTGATCGTTCCCGTTCCCGCTTTGATGAGCGTGCCATCGCCGCCGTTGTTGGTGATGACTCCATCGAACGCGGATGTGCCGTTATCGACACCGATCGTGACTTGGCCGCCACCCGAAGCGAAGCCGGTCTTGATGGAGCCCGAACCGGTGATGGCATCCACGCGAATGCTGGCTTCGATCCCTTGGAGTTCAGCACCAGACGCAACATTCAAATCAGAAAGATTGTTCGTCCAAACTTCGTTCCCGAAGTTGCCGCCGGTGAACGTGCCCGCTTGGACGTCGATCAGCGATCCCGATCCCAGGTTGAAAGTCGCTACCGTGGCTGGCCACCGCGCCTCACCGGCTCCCGTCTTTCGCAGCGTTCCACCCCCACTGAATATCGCTGTCGCATAATCGGTCGTTCCACTCGCGACATTCAGTTCCAACACAGACGACGTGGCGATCGAGAACGAGCTTGATCCGTAGGTGCTCTGCAACGCGAGCGTCCCCGCGCTGATCGTCGTCGCTCCCGTGTACGTGTTAGCGGCGGTCAGTGTGTAAATGCCAGCTCCTTGCTTAGTGAAGCTGCCGGAACCGCTGATGACTCCGGCGAGCGTGCGATCGTCTGCGTCGCCGACCGTCAAGTTGGACGTGCCTTCGATGACAACCGGCGTTCCCGCGATCGTTGTCAGGTCGTCGATGATGACGGTCTGAGCCGAGTTGGGACCGGTGATTTCCAGGGTCTGCGTTCCGGTCAACGAGACCGCTTCGGAGTAGGTTCCGCCGTTGACGATGATCGTGCCGCTGCTGCTCACGGCGGCGAGGGCCGCGTTGATGCTGGCAAAGGCGGTGATCCCCTTGATCGCGGCTTGGCTTCCCGTGGTTCCGAGATCGGCATCGGCGATCACCGTGCCGTCGGTTT
>CAIJTL010000707.1 GCA_903823545.1 uncultured Planctomycetaceae bacterium | reverse complement strand
TGCGGGAGCAACGTTATGGCCGGTCTCATGACCGAGCCACGCGTTTTCGACCGTATGCCTCCAAATTCGTTGTGGCCAAGATTTCTCACAACATCGTCTGGTTGTCATTCGGGAGACCTTCGGTCCGTGTGAGGTGTCTCGGTCAGGAGACCGGACACAACCGTATTTGACACTCAGTGGTCAGTGGTCAGTGAGGTTGGCTCGGTTGATGGTTGTGCTTCGGCAACTGCTGTGGCGTTGCTTTCCGTGTTTTCGACGACTGGTAACGGTGGCAGGATCAGGATTTCGCCGAAGTCGCTGGATTGCTCGGCTCGGAAACTGTGATGGCGGAGCAGTTCCAGGATTGCCAGGAAGATGCCGATAATTCGGCTGCGTTGCGATGCGTTGTCAAAGAGTGTTGTGAAGCTGACTTGCCCATCAGTGCGGACCTTTGCGCCGATCTGTTCAACGTAGGTTGAGATCGGAGTGTCGTCGTAACGGATCTTCGATTCTTCTTCGATGACTTTCCGTTCGAGTACTCGGCTGAGCGCGCTGACCAAGTCCCAGAGTTCGACATCTTTGATCCGGTCAAAACTCTGGTCGCGAGCCGAATCAGGGCGCTCGTTGCTCAAACGTGGATAACGTTCCTGCCATTCGGCGGCACGGTCTTCGAGAAGCTGTGCGGCCTCTTTGAACTTCTTGTATTCGAGGAGCTGTTGAATCAGTCCGCTGCGAGGATCGTCGTTGGTCTCAACGGGAATTTCTTCCTCTTCAGGACTCGGCAAAACCAACCGGCTTTTGATCTCAATGAGCGTGCTGGCCATGACGACGAAATCGCCAGCCAAGTCGAGGTCCAAGAACTGCAATGCCGAGAGGTAAAGCTGAAACTGCGATGTGATGCGTGCGATCGGGAGATCGAACAAATCGAGTTCGTTTCGCCGGACTAAAAACAGCAGTAAATCCAGCGGGCCGGAAAATCGGTCAAGCTCAACGCGATACGTAGTGGTCATGCCGAGGACTGTAGACGCTTTGAGAAATGTCGAATAGCCGAACAGATTAGACGTTTGCCGGACAAGTGGCGTGATTGGTACAAGACATTGGGCAGCCGGACGACCGGTCGTCAGAGGCGATCCGAGAAGTGGAGTTGGACACGGACTTTCGTGAGCCGCAAGACGCTAGCCTGGATTATTCATGGGCATCCCATTGAGGAAACGACGTGCCGCACACTAACCCGAAGCGCAAGCGAGGGCGAACCTTGACGACGCCCTTGCTTGCGCTTCGGGTTAGTGTGTGACCATGAATAATCCAGGCTAGCCGCTGGTAAAGACGAAAATACCGGCGGCTAGCGCCTTGCCGCTCAACTAGCACCGTTTTCAACACGAATGACGGAGAGCCAGAAACTCTTCAACCAGCGCGGCGGCGAATTCAGGATCGTTGATATGCCGCGCGATTCGTTTGATACGGCGTTGTTCGGTTTGTTGCAGCGTGCGTTCGAGTTCTTCAAAGAGCGCCGCGTCAGCAGCGGGATCATGAAACGGTTGGCCCGGGGCGTCGATTGTGGAGATACCGAGTTCAGGGATCAGCAGCGTCAGTGGTGCCGTTGATCGATTGAGCTTGTCGGCGATCCAGCGCGCGAACTGACGGTTCTCGTCCGGGGTCGTGCGCATCAGCGTCACGTGGGCGTTGTGGACGTGCAGTTTGCGGCTGGCAAATTGCGGCGGAACGGTCTCTTTCGCTCCGAAGTTGACCATGTCGAGCGCTCCGACGCTCAACACATACGGAATCCGCGCGGCGAGAATCGCGTCGAAGCGTTGCGGTCCGCAGGGCAACACGCCGCCGACAACTTGATCGGCAACGGCAGTAGTTGTGACGTCGATCACTCCCTGAATCAAACCGCTGCGCACGAGGTTTTCCATCGCTCGATCACCAGATCCCGTGGCATGAAAGACCAAGCAATCGTAGCCGCGTGGTTCGAGCGATCGGCGGATCGCTTCGACGCATGGCGTCGTGACGCCGAACATCGTCATGCCGAGCGTCGGCTTCTCGTCGGTCGGCGACAGTGGGTTGCGAGCCATGCCAGCGATCGCCGCTGCCGCGTTGGCGAGGACTCGACGAGAAACCGAATTGATCCCGGCAACATCGACCACTGAGTACATCATCGTGATGTCGCTGCAATCGACATACGGCCCGACGTTGCCGCTGGCCATCGTGCTGACCAGCAGCTTGGGAACTCCGACCGGCAACGCACGCATTGCCGGAGCAATCAACGCGGTCCCGCCTCCGCCGCCGATTCCGATGACTCCTGCAAGTCGTCCCGCGGTATGTTCCGCTTTGAGAAACTCAACCAACGCTCGCGACATCGCAGTCACCGCTTCGCCGCGATCCACATGACCGAGCACGTTCTCTGTTGGCAGACTCGCCGCGACTTGCTGCCTCGATACGTCAGGCACAACGGCTGGCGAATCCTTCGTGCCGACATCAACCGTAACCACCTCGACACCGCACGCGCGAACGCGCTCGGCGACAAAGGCGATCTCGACTCCTTTGGTATCCATCGTGGCGACGGCATAAACACGTGCGGACATGAAGCGGTCTCCTTCGAGATGAGCACTCACCCCGCCGAGCTTACCTCGGTGACTCGCGGGCTTTTGCACTAGGCGGTGCGCGATTACTGGCAGCGAGGGGCGTAGTGCAAAGGCCCGAAACCACCGACACGAGGTCGGTGGGGGTTGAATCAATCACCCACGCATCGGCACGACTTCGTGCTCATGCAGGTACTCATCGCCGACCGGGTAATTGTTGAATTGGATCGAGTAGTTGTTCTCGAACCATTCTTTGATGTCAGGCAACGCGGCGAGATCGTAGTCGGGGGCGACGTGGAACAGTTTGCCGTTGAGGCTCTCTTTGATCTCGCCGTTGTCGACGACGATGACTCCGGCACGGACGACGTATCTCGGTAGTTCGAACATGCGTTGGATGTCGATGTTTGGTTGATAGATCGTGATGTCAGCATCGGCACCGGGACCAAGATGTCCTTTGTTTTTCAGACCAAGCATTCGAGCCGGGGCGGCTCGCGTGATGATTGCGATTTCGTTGAGCGTGTATTCGCGAGACAAATCCGGCAGCGTGCAACGTGCGCGTAGACCAGCCGGAACGCGGGCGAGAACTTCGTCTCGCTTGGTCCGGCTCATGAGCAGTGCGATGATTTCGGGATACGCCAAGAACGAACCGCCGTTCGGATGGTCGGTACTCATGGCGACTCGCCACGGGTCATTGATCAGCAGATACCACTCAAGACCAATCGCCCATTGCAGCGAATGGACGAGGCTCTTGTCTTTGTACGTAATCGGGACGATGCCACAACCTGATTCCATTTCCGTGTCGGAGGAAAACCACTTGCGGCCGTAAACCTTGTGCAAGAAGTAACCGAGCGGCCCGTCGCCGGTCATCGACGCTGTGTTGCCGAACATCACTTGGCCGACATCGACGGTGACGTTCTGGTGCGAGTTAACGTATTCAACAAGCTGCGGCACTTCGGAACGGAACGTTTCCTGAGCGTCTTTGTTGCCGCCGTAGCTGTGAAATTGAATGTGCGTGAGATGGCCGCGTCGTCCTTCGAGCGCCTTCATCGTTTCGAGCGTCGTCGCCCAGTTGCCCGGCATCCCTAGATCGTTGCAATGAATATGCACCGGATGTGGCAGGCCGAGTTCGTTCGTTGCGTTGGCCACTCCGGAAATGATCTGACGCGCGGTGACGTTGAAGTGATCAACCGGTTGATCGAGACCATGCGAGTTCCCGCCGCCGCTCTTCCAGACTTCGACGCCACCGGGATTCACGATTTTCGCGGCATAACCTTTCGTCGAATTGAGCAGCCAAGCGATATACGCCTTCAATCGCTCGGGCTCATTCTTTTCGAGCTGCCGCATGATGTAGTGGTTGTTGCCCATCAAGACGTAAAAGCCTTTGTCGATGATTGGCGTGTCATCGAACTCTTCGTGCGTGTGCCGCGCCATCAACGGCGGAATCGCCGCGTCGAATGCCGTCGTGTAGCCCAAGCCGGCGTAGAGATATCCCGTCGCAAATGTGCTCGGCACGGAACCGGTCGTTCCCGAGCGAGTGGTCTTCGTCCGCGTGATCATCGGCGCGGTCCGCTTTTCTTCGGGCATCATCTTGCGAGCGGTATTCACCTTCGGACCCGCGATGTGGCAGTGCATATCGACTCCACCCGGCATAATGACATAGCCAGTCGCGTCGAGCGTTTTGTCCGCCTTCACGCTCGGATCGCTCGGTGCCGCAATGATGCGACCGTCCTGAATCCACAGGTCGCGAACGACGCCGTCGAGGTTGTTTGTCGGGTCGTAAATCGTGCCGCCGGAAATGCAAAAGAGTGCCATCGTTGCCATTCATTTCAATCGAATCGAAAACCAGTCCTGGTGAGGTGGGGAGTGTCTTACGAAACGCCGTCCGCTGCAACGAAAGATTCGGTGTCACCTCACGAACCCGAAACGTCAGCGAGAGCGAGCGTTTCACGGCGTTCCGATTTCGACGTCACGTGAAGCGTCCGCCCTCGATGACACTTCGAATTAGTGTGGCCAGACGCAGTCGTGGCTCCGTTCGAACCGATTCAACGACGCGCCCGATGACTGTGGCTGGCACGGGGCTTTGTTGCGACAGTCGAGTCAGCACCTCGTCGACAAACTGAGCCGGAACTCCCATCAGCAAACCGCCGCAAGTTTGTGGATCGAACAATGCCGCGTAGCGAGGCGATCGACTGATTGATTCGTCTTCGTCGATATCGACTTCGGCGTCGCGATTCGCTGGGGCCAGAGTGCTTTCGATTCCTTCCGCCAGCAATTCGAGTACTCCGTCGAGCAACGGAATTGAAGAGAGGGACAACTCCGCAGCCAGATTGCTGGCTCTCAGCATCTCCAACAAGTGCCCTGCCAAGCCAAAGCCAGTGATGTCCGTCAGGCCTCGAATGTCAAATTCATCGCAGAGATTCGCGGCGGCTTGATTGCTGATGAGCATGGTTCGCACGAGTGATTGAAACCCATCCGCTGGGCAGCGTGCTTGAGCGTGTGCAGCCAACAGGATTCCCGCTCCAAGCGGCTTTGTGAGAACCAAGAGATCTCCGACTCGGAGTTGCCCCTTCGTGCGAGGAGTTCCGATTTGTTCGGCGAGGATGGTGAAGCCGATCGTCAGTTGCGGTCCTTCGATCGTGTGACCGCCTATCAGAGTCGCTCCCATCGCACGTAGTTCTTGCAACGCACCGGAGAGGAGTTCATACAACAGCTCTTCTTGCTGGCGAGCCGTGCCGACCGGAATCGTGACTGATGCGAGGGCTCCGACCGGCTTTGCTCCGGTTGCGAAGCAATCACTCGCCGCGTGCAAGGCTGCCAGCCGACCGACGGTAAACGGATCATCGAACGGGGCAGCGAAGAAGTCGACCGTCGCATTGAGAGCTGATCCCAAAGGCAATCGAATGACCGCCGCATCGTCCGGTGATTCGAGTCCGAGTTCCACGTGTTCGTGGCGTGGAATGTCCAAGCGTCGCAAGACGCGCGACAGCACCGAACCGCCAATTTTTCCGCCGCAGCCAGTGCAACGCATTGGTTTCGGTGTGATCTCGGAATTGGCGGGTTGTGCCTGCATCGGCCGATAGTCTTGGAACATCGCCATGAACTTACTGTCGATGTGGTCTTTCCATTTCCAGACCCAACGACCAGAAAACGTCCAACCGTGCGACTCACCGACCGCTCGACCGTCACCAAGGTTGAGCAGTTTCAGAAAACTGGATTGCGGTCGGAATTCACGTAGAGGCTGTTTTTGAAGAAGGCAATTGATGTTGTCCCACAACACTGGCCCTTGCCGCACGGCATAGACTCCCGCCTTCGGTATCGGATGATCTCGCAATGTGCCGGAATCGCCGACGGCGAAGATCGAATCATGGCCAACCGTTTGCAGCGTCGGTCGAGTCAACAAAAAGCCGCGATCGTCCGTCGGCAGTCCGAGTTGTCGAAGTACAGGAGAACCTTCGGCACCAGTTGCCCAGATGACGAGATCTGCTGGTATCTCATCGCCATTGGCGAGCGTGATCGCACCCAATGCGACGCGGGTCACGCGATGACCGAGAACCAATCGAACGTTTCGCGATACAAGCTCTCGACGAATGACGCTTGCCGTTTTGTCGGTCACTCCACCGAGAAGTTGATCCGAAGCATTGAGAAGCGTGATTTCGAACGGCTTCGTTCCAAGAACAGATCGCAACCGAGCGGCAACGCAGAGCGCGATCTCAACGCCTCCCGCTCCCGCGCCGACGACGGCCACACGCGTTGGGTTAGCGCCGAGGGACGCCAGCCGTTGATCGAATCGAGCGACGAATGTCTGCATCGGTTTGATAGGGATCACCGACTCGTCGATCTCGGTGACGTTTTGAAAGGATGGCTGAGAACCGATGCCTATCGACAGTACATCAAACGGAATCGGCGGTCGGTCGTCGATCTGCAGCCGTTTCGCCGCCAAGTCGATTCCGGTCACATTTCCGACGATCAAGCGAGCTCCTGCCGCAGCACACAATCGAACGAGATCGATCTCCATTCGTTCCGGTGAGTACAGCCCCGCGAGTACTCCCGGCAACATGCCGCTGTAAGTTGCAACTGAGAAATTCGACACACAGGTGAGTCGAGTCTCTCGCGGCGGCTCCTGACGCCACATTCGCAAGATGTGAGCATTCGTGTGACCGACGCCCCAGAGAACAACATCATGTCGCGGGAGGTCGGAGTTCATTCAAACCCTGGAGTGCGGTGGCACGGCACCGCCCTTAGATCAATTGGAATAACGAATCACGCACTCCAGAAAGTCGGTCTTATGCAAAGTCGATTGTCCCGGAGGACGCTGTTTTGAATGACGAATGCCGTTATTCCCGATGTCTGAGGGCTGCGTCGTGCCGCAACACTCCAACGGGTTTTACGTCATCGCCGTGTGCCAACGGAACGGCTCGCCGGAAACTTCGTAACCAGGTCTCATGCCGACATTGATTAGCAGACCGATTCCGACCGCTGTCATGAGCAAGCTTGAACCGCCATAGCTGACGAGCGGCAGCGTGATTCCTGTCACAGGCATCAGGCCGCAGGTCATGCCGGTGTTAATGATGGTTTGAGATGCGAGTAGCGCAACGATACCGACAGCCAAAAGGCGACCGAACGGTTCCTGTGTGTCGGCAGCAACCATCAGTCCACGGCCAATCAATACGACATACAACAACAGCGTCAGCGAACAGCCGACAAGGCCCCAACGCTCACCGATCAAACAGAAGATGAAGTCGGTGCGAGATTCCGGCAACGAATACGCAGAGCGTTTCGTCGGAGCGAAATTCTGCGAACAGCGCGGACATTGCACCTCTTTGCCGCGAGTTGCCTCGACCGTTCCCCAAATCCGTTTTTCACAATGCGGGCAGACGACGACATCGGCAGCTTCTCCCGTGATTTCGCTTCCCCAAATGCCCCCGAGCGCAAGCACTCGCTTCGACTGATGCTGCTGATAAGCATCGCCACGCGGAGCCTCGCCGCCATCCTTCTGTTGAAACAACGACACGATGCGAGACCTTTGCTCGGCGTTCATTCCCATCCACAAAAACGGCGTAGCCAGCATTCCCAATGTCACGATGAAAGCCAAATGACGCGGCCTCGCACCTGCCGCGAAGAGCATGGCAAACAACGTCGGCAGAAACAGCAAAGCGGTGCCAAGATCCGGCTCGCGTAGAATCAGGACGAAGGGAACGAGCGTCAGCACGAACGGCACCAGCAGCCCCGTTAGCCGACGAAAGTTGTCGCGGTACATCAAGTATTGGGCCAGCGCAAGCACATACGCGAGCTTCGCCGTTTCAGACGGCTGGTACTTCATGAAGCCAAGTGGGATCCAACACCGTGCTCCGTTAACACTGGGCATCATCAAAGCCACGACGAGCAACAGCAGGCTGATCCAAAACACCGGATAAGCCAACGGTTTCAACAATCGAAAAGGAACCAAGGTCGCTAGCCACATCGCGGGGAGCGACATCGCAACCCACAACAATTGAGAATTGAAGAAGACTCCTCGCCCCGACAATTCATCTCCGCGCGCTATGCCACTCAACCCCAGTCCCATCAATAGGACTGAACAAATAACGATTGACCAAGGAACTTGCCGCCACATGGATTCCATTCCGTCGTGAGAAATCACAAACACGACGCAGAGGCTAGCTGAAAACTGCAGATGTTGAGAACGCCGGATTGCAGCGACTCAATGCGTGCTTTGAAGTTCTCGACAAAAGGCTGTGATCTCGGATAGTCAGTGAAGGATTTGCACTGAAATGTGCCAATCACTCGACATACAAGAACCCGTTCGACGCGAGCAGCATTTGGCACAGGTCTGACCAGGCTCGAATAGTCGCGTCGGTGGCTGGTTCGTAGAGGCGTGTTTGCTCTTCGATGAATTGCAACGATTGCCGTAGCTCTTCGTCATTCGGCAAGCGACCACTGGATAGCTCAAACGCCAGACGGATGCGATGACGTGGATGAGGAGTTGATTCAGCATCCAAGCGTTTGGCCATCTCGCGGGATCGAGCGAGTGCGAATTCGGAGTTCAGCAGGCTGAGCGATTGCAGCGGCATTGTCGTTGTCGGTCGCTGCACGCAGTTGAACGTGACCGATGGGGCGTCGAACAAATTCAGCAGGCTGACGGTTTGCGTTCTCCGTTGTTGCAAGTAGACCGATCGACGCTTGGCTCCCGGTTGTGTTTCTGCGATGAGCACTTCGGCAGCACTCGATCGTTGCGTGGGGATGTATGGCCCACCGAAGCGTCGATCAAGTTCGCCGCTAACGCTCAACATGCCGTCACGAATTGCTTCCGCGTCTAAGCGTCGAACGGGGTATCGCCACAGCCAACGGTTGTCCGGATCGGCTTCGAGCGCGGCTTCGTTGAGCGAACTGTCCTGCCGATAGGTGGCGGAGTTCATGATTGCGCGATGCAGTCGTTTGAGTGACCAGCTATTGGATTCTGATTCAGCTTGCCCCACAAGCTCCGCCGCCAGCCACTCCAGTAATTCAGGATGACTCGGCACAGCACCGCTGACTCCAAGGTTTTCTGCTGTCGCCACAATCCCTCGACCGAAGTGACGCTGCCAAACTCGATTCGCCTGGACGCGAGCCATCAGCGCGGCGGCTCGCGAATCGCGATTGGTAAGCCAGTCGGCCAGAGATGTGCGTCGGCCTGTTGTTCGCGAGGAAGGATTCGCGCCCTTACTGGTATTGGTGCTGAGTTCGCCCTTGGAGGCATCGTCATCACTCAGCGCGCGAAGCGTCGTGGCGGAGACGAGTTCTCCCGGAGTCATCACATTGCCGCGTACGAGCAGCGGGACTTTGGGTGGTTCAGCAGAGAGGTCGGATGCCCAGGCGATTTTGCCGGGGCGCGCCGTTTTTTGTTTCTGCAGATTTTGAGTCGCCTCGGTCAGCGCCTTGCGGCGAGTGTCGTAATCGTCGCGAAACTTCTTCAGTGCTGATTGTGTGGCCTCATCATTCGATTGGCCCGACGAGGATTCGATGACGACGTTATCAACGATGAAACTGCGTCCGCAACAGAACTCAAATCCGAAGCCGCCATCGGGCAGATCTGTTTCAGCAAGTTCGAGCGGCTTGTCATCAGCGATCCAATCGACGAGTTGTTCGAGTCGAAACTTCTTGTTGTCGATGTTGGTGACTCGCACACCGAAGTTGCGTCCGGGAACGTAACCGCTCGTGCCGATCGTTCCGCGTTGAACTTGATCTGAGCCGGGGTAATCGACGAAGACCGCCGCGCCACCGGCGGGGTTTCCATCGAACAGGATGTTGCCACCAGCGATCTTGCCGTTGTCGTTGAAATCGCACAGCGACAAAAAGAACGCAATGCGAGCGGCGGGGGCTTCATCGGGCCGGACTTTGTTGTCGAGCAAATCGAATGTGACCTGAATCCATTCTCCCGGCTTGTTTGGCGTCCAATCAAAGCTCTTCTTGGTTGAGAGCCATTTGTCGCCAGTCGCTCCTCCTTCGATGAGCTGCAATGTGCCGTTCGTTCGCACGGCGGTAGGCGGCTCCGGCGGCGCGGCAGTGGAAGTGAGCAGTTGCACGACCGCGGTTCCACCGGGTGCGTCGTCGCCGGGGGCGGTATTCGACCAGTTCTCAGCGAAGGATGCTTCTGGTCCATCGAAGTCGTCAGTAAAAAGTGCCGCCGCGGTGGGACGATGTTCGCGCACCCAACGGCTGAATTCTGTCCGTGCGATGGCGACTTGTCGTTCGAGTTCTTGCTGACGCGATTCCCAGGCTTCGACTTCTCCAGGTAGGCTGGCATGGACGAAGCGATCGTTGGGCTTGATCCAGTGATCAAGGTTGAAGATCGGAAATAGAAACGCTTGAAGTTGATAGTAGTCGCGTTGTGGGATTGGTTCGAACTTGTGGTCGTGGCACTTGGCGCATTGAATCGTCAGCCCCAGCAACGAAGAGCCCAAAACCTGTTGAGTTCCGTCGAGCGCGTAGTAACGGTCGATGCGAACTTCTTCCGGATTACCATCGCTTTCGCCCGATCCATCCGGACCGTTTCGCAGAAAGTGAGTCGCCTCCAGCAGCTCAATCATGCGGGGTGTTGCGGCCCGTTCGTGTAGCTTCGGATCAAAGCCGCTGAGTTCATCGCCGGCGATTTGTTCGCGGACGAATTCGTCAAACGGCTTATCTTCGTTCATCGAGCGAATGACATAGTCACGGTAGCGATAAGCGAGTGGTCGGTCGCTATCTGCGTTGAAATAGCCGTTCGAGTCCGCGTATCCGGCGACGTCGAGCCACCACTTCCCCCACCGTTCGCCGTAATGGGGCGAGGCCAGGAATCGATCGACCATGCGCTCATAAGCATCCGGAGACTGATCCGCTTCAAATTCGCGAATGTCGTGTTGCGAAGGAGGCAGGCCAGTCAGGTCAAAGGCGACCCGGCGAACCAAAGTCGCTCGATCCGCATCGCGAGTGAGCGCTAGTCCGTTGGACTCTAATTTAGCCTGAATGAAGCGATCAATCGGCATTCGCGTTCGCATCGAATCTTTGACTGCTGGCAGCGTTGGTCGCCGAAGTGGGCGAAACGACCAGTGCTGTTGATCGTCGGCGCTTACCGAATTCGCGAGAGTGACGAATACAAAACAGAGCACAAGGACTGTGGAACACAGCCGGGATAGAGCTACGTAGCCGTCACGCTCCGCGTGACGAGCCGATTGCTTAGAGGCGTTTTCAAAACTAACCCGAAGCGTGAGCGAGGGCGATTCCCTGTTTGGCTTCCCGACCCCCTCGCTCCTACTTCGGGTTTGTTTTCCAGCATCAAAACGGCTTCTCTCAGATGACGGGCTTCTTTGATGACGCATCACAATCCTCGCGCACGCGAACTCTTCGTTGTGTGGTGACGCTGAGCATCACGAATCACGGCACTCGGTGTTGTGCCACACTTGCGGTGAGCCACACGACTCGTGGATGCTACCGCCGCATGACGAATCAACTCAACCGGCTCAAAACATTGGCCTTGGCGGGAACGACAACAGCGTGGACCACTGGCGCGAACTCTGGAATCCGGTCGTTCTGTTGGGCGGAGCCGGGACGATCGGCGTCGTGGCGGCACAATGGCCGAAGATGCGAGGACTGCTTGGTCCGTGGTGCTTACTGGCGATGTTACTCGCGTTGCTGAGTTGGTCGGACGCCGGTGATGCGAATCTGACGCGCGGTGTGTTCGCGATTTCAATGGCGTGGGGTTTGTTGCTGATCGTTGCTCAATGGCCACAGCGAGTCACTGAATCGGAGCAAGGTGACTCACGAAAGCTGATGATACTCCCGCTGAGTTTGGTGTTACTGGCAGGGCTCGGATTAACCGCGTCGGCAGGGGATGTCGCGACGCTGTTTATGGGCTTGCAGTTGATTGTTTTCGGAGCGGCAGTCGTCGCATCCACAACTCACACTAGCCCGACGCGCGAGCGAGGGGGGTTGGATGGCGAACGTGCGAGCGAGGGAATCCCTCGCTGGCGCGTCGGGCTAGTGAGCGTTGATGCGGTGTTGTCGGGATTGCTGTTGCTCGGCTTCGTGCTGCTGATCGCAGTCACTGGCTCGACGAGAGTCGACACGATCGCCGAGGCTTTACACACGAGCTATCTGACTCGCGATGCGGCGCGATCGGCGATTGCTGGGGGCGGGTCGCGATTGCTGACGTTGGCGATCACATTTATTGGTGTGGCATTGAGCGGTTATGCGTTCGCTGCACCATTTCATCCGCGTGTGGTCGATGCCGTTGAGCGTGCCTCGTTGAGTACCGCGCCAACGACATTATTGTTGCCGCGAGTCGCCGCTTTGCTCGTTTGGTTGCGATTGTGGCCGAGCACATTGACGGCATCTGAATCAACAGCACAGCTTTTGGTGGGTGTGCTGGCCGGAGTCACATTCGTTTTGCCCTTGTTGCAAGCACGTATCGAACGGAATTTGGTCCGACAGTGGACCTTGCTGGCAGTCGCACAAGGGGGTTGGCTGTTGTTGTCGATTGCCGCTTGGTCCTTCGATCGCAAGCCGGTTGGTCCCAGCGAAGCGTGGCCGGTGGTCGAATGGAATTTGCCGAATGCCGCGCAATCGGTCTGGTTCTGGTTGTTGTTTGACGGAGTCGCGGTCATCGGCCTGTTCGGCGCGCTGGCCTTCTTGCGGCGTCGCGAACGACGAGCGGAGTTCCTCGAAGACCTGCAGGGGTTATCGAAATATGAGCCGATCGCGGCAGTCTGTTCGACAATCTGTTTGCTAAGTCTCGTTGGCGTTCCGTTGTTGGCCGGGTTTTGGTCACGGCTTTTCGTGGCGCTGGCGGCGATGGAAGTTCGTGGCGAATGGGGACCGGCGCAGTTGCTCGTGCCGCATATTGGTCTGCTCACTCTGACGGCTCTCGCAGCGGTGAGTTCCGTTTGGTCTGCCTCGATCGCAGGGCGATCGGTGTGGACCATGTTTTTTGGCTTGCCACTCGGTCAGCCTAGACCTGCTGGTGCAAGTTCATCTTTGTTTGTCGCTGTACTTGCCTCGCTCATGCTGCTCGGTTGCGGCTTGCTACCGGGGCCATTATTGAGTTGGTTGTGTGCTCCGTTGGAGTGATTCCTACTGTCCTGCTAATTGTCTCTTGCTCCTACTCCTACTCTTACTCCTACTCCTACTCGAACCAAAACGAGCGAGGGGCTGAGTAGGAGCAGGAGTAGGAGTAAGAGTAGGAGTGTGAAATGACGTGGCGATTGGTGACGTTTGGCGAAGTGATGTTGCGGCTCTGTCCGGAAGAGAATCTGCGGTTGTCGCAGGTGATGCCGGGGCGGCTGGAAGCAACGTTTGGTGGTGGTGAATTGAACGTGGCGGTCTCGGTCGCCAACCAGGGAGGGACGGCATCGTTCCTCACTGCGTTGCCCGACAACGCGATCACCGACTGCTTGGTCCAAGACCTCCGCAAGCTTAATGTCGGAGCGGAACTGATTCGCCGTGCGAAGCAGGGACGTTTCGGAATTTACTTCGTCGAGACCGGGGCGAATCAGCGTGGCGGGACGGTGACCTACGACCGCGAGGGAAGCTCGATCTCGCTCCAAACGCCCGATGCTTATGACTTCGAGAGTTCGTTGCGCGGCGCGACATGGTTCCACATCACCGGGATCACTCCGGCCATCAGTGCGAACGCGGCGGCGGCGGCGAAAGCCTCTTTGCAAACGGCGAAGCGCTTGGGGCTGACCGTTTCGTGCGATCTGAATTTTCGCAAGAAGCTGTGGAACTGGAAGCCGGGAACGAAATCAACGGCACTCTGTCGCGAAACGATGCGAGACTTGATGCCGTTTATTGATGTCGTGATCGCGAACGAAGAAGACGCCGAGCACGCACTCGGGATTTCTGCCGCCGCGACGAATGTTGATGCCGGTGAGTTAAACATTGCCGGTTACGAAGAGGTCGCTCGCAAGATCGTGGCCGACTTTCCCAACGTCCAACAGGTGGCAATCACGTTGCGAGAAAGCATTTCAGCGAGCCACAACAACTGGGGCGCGCTGTTGTTTGACGTCGCGTCGAACAGCATCGCATTGGCACCGCAGGACGCGACTGGAAAATACTTGCCTTATGAGATTCGCAATATCGTCGATCGAGTTGGCGCGGGAGACAGTTTCGCCGGAGCGTTGATCTTCGCACTCAACACGCCGGAACTTTCCGCACCACAAACAGCGATCCGCTACGCCGTGGCGGCCAGCTGCCTGAAACACAGCATCAAGGGAGATTTCAACGTCGTCACTCGCGGCGAGATCGAAGCTTTGATGGGTGGGTCCGGTTCAGGCCGGGTACAACGATAGACTGCAAAACAGCGACGTCGCTAAGCCCCACTGAGCATGCATCAGTGGATTCGGGCTTTTGCACTACGATGGTCTTATGCGTAGTGCAAAAGCCCGCGAGCCACCGAGACAAGCTCGGTGGGGTTCGTTGTTTGACGTCTAATTGGAGCCGTCCATTTTTCCTAGCGACCGTGCGAGCGTTGCAACACTCCAACCGGTTGCGGTGATCGAGATGAACTGATTCTTGCCGTGTGGGTCGCCGTTGTCGAAGAAGACTTGCACCGGCTTCGCTCGCGTTGCGACGAACCACGAGCCATCTGCATGTTGTGTTTTCAGCAGGTAAGCCAGGCCGCGAGTAATCGGAGCCGAAGTTGGTGGCTCACCGGTATCGAGCAGAGCGAACAACGTCAGTCCGGTTGAGTAGGCTTCGCTTGATAAATGATCTTCCGCCGCCCACCCGCCATCGGCTTGCTGCCGGTCAACAATCTTGCGAACGAGTCCCGCTCGCTGATTCGCGTCGTCGCCGAACCACTTCAAACTCCACAAACGAGCGACAAAATCTTCCTGTAACTTCGGCGGAGTTTCGCTGAGCCATGTCATCGCCAGCCGTTCGGTCGCTTCAGCGGTCACTCGCCATTCGGCATCGTCGTCAAAGGGACGAGCAGAATCCTTCGGTTTCAACACACGCAGCGTCAGTACTGTGTTCATGACATCGGATTGCTCTGCCGGGGGTCGAAATGATGCGGGATGCCAACGTCCGTCAGACTCCTGTTTTTGAATGATGAACTTGGCCATGACATCGCGAAGTTCGATTGGCAATTCCCTATCCGCCAACTCGAATGACCACGCACCGTAAGCGACCATGAAGGCTTGACCGGGAACCCCTTGTCCCAGAGACATCTCGTCGGCGTGTCTGGCAAAGTAGCTACGGACAATCTCAGCAGTCTGGACGAACAACGGCTCATCAATCTTCAGTCCGATCCGTCGAGCTTCAAGCATCGCGGCCAGCGGCAGCGTTTGATGATGGCAGGCAAAACAGTCGTGGTGATCCGGATAATTCCTCGCTCCCTTTTCGAGCAGAGTTAAGCCGCGTTGAACTGCGTCGATGACTGCTTCTCGCGAAGCTGGTTTGGGCGAAGAAGCCTCTTCTGCAAACGATCGTGAACCGAAAAGTAACGCTAAGATCAGGAGCATAGAACGGATTGCGTTGTGCATCGTTTGCCTCGGTCGATCGGCTGGGAGCAGGTTATTTGCGAAGAGATTTCACGCAGAGGCGCAGGGGCCGCAGAGTTGGAGTGGCACAGAAGTGAGGTGTTCTCCGCGAACTCCGCGCCCCTGCGGGAAATGGTCAACTTTCAACACATGCTGGAGAACCAGTCAAATTTCCCAAACAAACACGATCGGCGCGTCGATGTCGGGATGCAGACTTTGATGGACTGGGCAATGTCGCGCGGCTGTTTCCAGTTTGCTGCGATCGGTTTCTGTTAGGCGAGCGGCTTTGTCCGCTGGAACTGTCACCACCACAGCCAATCGTCCGATGCGTCGGGCCGGCTGCTGGATCATTTCTTTTGTCACGTGAATGCGAGTGCCAGTCAGATCGAACTGATGCTTCTCGGCGGAGATGGCCATGATCGTCATCACGCACGCACCGAGCGCTGTCGCGACGAGATCAGTCGGCGAAAACGATTCTCCTTTGCCGTGATTGTCGACCGGAGCGTCAGTCGCCAAGGTCGCGCCCGATGGCCCGTGTGTCGCAACGCAATGAAGTTGTCCTTCGTAGACGAGATTGATTTCGACGGCCATGTGATTTGTCCGGGCTGGCGTTGTAATTGGAGGATTGGTGATTGGAATCTGAATTAGGTTCGCGAGATGGCTAGACCTCACTTCACCGACAACCAAATCGGCTGACTCGCGTAAGGTCGCTTCTGAGTAAAACTGATCGACACGTTGGCGTTGATGCTGATCGGAATTCGCTCGAATGGCTTAGTATCAGCAGCCGCTTCAAGGATAACTCGGCCCTTTGTCTCCGTTGCGTCGAGCGAAGTTTTGCTACCGGCATCGACGACTTTGATACCTGGCGGTAGCGATGTGCCGAAAACTTGGCCGAGATGCTGCAACATCACGTCGAGCGTAAGCCGCTCTTTGTATGTTTCGCGGCGTGTGATCTCGACTTCGATGGTCGTTTTCTCACCGGGCTTCAGCGTGATTTCGGTCGGGGTCACTTTGACAGCGGCGATATCGAAGTTCGAGCAGACCGAAACGATATGCGTTTCAACCGGCCAGATCATGCGGCCGCCACCGGGCATTTCCATTTCGGTGAGCGGTTCGACGAGCTTCTCAATCACGCGCGGCTGGCCGTCGGGTCCAGTGACCGTTGCCTTCGCGAAGACTTTCACGAAAGACGCGATCGGCTTTGCGTCGGCGGCAGCTTGTAGGACCAAGACACCGTCAGTCGCATGGGCCGGTATCGTCAGCGGGCTGACGGTGACTCCGGCGGGAAGGCCTTCGACACGGAACTCGACCGGCGCATTGAATCCGCCCGATTTCGTGACCTTCACATACCAAGGCATGTTCGTGCCGGGACCGAGTCCCGCTCGATCTTCGTCGCACTGCACGGTGAAGTCCGGTAAGTCCGGCTTGATTGAAAGGAAGTAACCGAACGCTGGACCGCCGCGATACAGCAAATCGCGAATTTGCAGCGTGTAAACGCCGTCCGCTGGAGCAGTGAAAACCAATAGCGAGTCCTTCGTGCTGGGATGAACGTCATCGTTTGCAGCAAGCACCCCGCCTTGTGCGTTCAAGACTCGAATCGTGGAATCAAGGCTCGATCCGTTACGTCGCGCTTTCACTTCGCAACGAACTGCTTGCCCGGCTTTGAGCATCAGGGCGTAGCTGTCGACATCGTTCGGCTGATCCATGCGTCCGTTAATTCCTTGTGGGAACGACACGGCTTGTTGCTGATCTGGTTTGTCGTTCGGTTCGGCATCGGCCACGAGCGGCAGGTCGGTCACTTCGACAAAGACCGGATTGAAAGCAGGAGAACCCGCCAACAACTGCACCGAATGCCTTCCGAGTGACACGGGGTTCGGCAGCGTGTTGGCGACTAACTCAGCAGCCGGGGACGCGAGGTTGAAGCCCGCGACTTGAAACGTCATCGGCCCGCTGGGCGAAACGGCCATTGGGAACGCCGCCGTGATGAAAGGGCGATCGGTCGTTTGCAGCACGTAAGTGAAAGAGGCTGTGCCGTTGAAGTCGACATCGCGCACCGTGATGAAGTAGTCCCCTGCTTGCTCGAATTTGTAATTCACCAGCGAGTCGGCAAAGTGGAAGTCGTCGTTGGATGAGAGTTCGCGACCGGTCGCGTCGCTGATCACCACGATTGGATCAAGTTGATCGAATTGATTGTGTCGCTTGTAGAAGAATCGAAAGCAGTGCATCGCGAATGTCACCGACTGCCCGGCAGCGGCCGTGATTTTGTAGACGTCAACTTGTTCCTTCGCAGTCAACATGCCTGAGATGGTCTGCCCGATCTGTACCGTTTGAGCCTTCTCGCGATCGGCATGTGGTTCCGTTTGCTCTGTGACGACTGGGCCGTCGATGACGAGCAATTGAGCGCAGGTAGATGCGCCGCTGGCTGCCGCGACTCGAAACTCATGCACGCCCAAGGTTGCGATCGAATCGACGGTCACTTTCAGTTTGAGCTGATCGACCGATTCCTTTTCGCCGCGTGGGATGATCTCGGCTTTGAGCCCCTCGCCTTGAAACAGAATCGCGAACGTGCCATCGAAACCTTTCTTCTGCCCCGGATACGTAAAGACGGTGACCTCGGTCGTCGTCCCTCGCTGCACGGCCATCGGCAACGCGTGCGTGAATTCGGGATTCGGCGTTTGAGCGACGAGCTGTTTAGAGGTGAGCCCGATCAACGAAAACATCAAACAAGTGACGAGGCAATG